>NZ_JBHWCL010000134.1:0-27311 GCF_042735125.1 Kitasatospora sp. NPDC059599
CGTACGGGGACCGGGCGGTCCGGGTCGGGCAGCCTCTTCGCGGGCCGTCAGACGTTGAAGCGGAACTCCACCACGTCGCCGTCCTGCATGACGTACTCCTTGCCCTCGATGCGGGCCTTGCCCTTGGAGCGGGCCTCGGCGATGGAGCCGGTCTCGACCAGGTCGGCGAAGGAGATGACCTCGGCCTTGATGAAGCCCTTCTGGAAGTCGGTGTGGATGACACCGGCGGCCTCGGGGGCGGTGGCGCCCTTCTTGATGGTCCAGGCCCGGGTCTCCTTGGGGCCGGCCGTCAGGTAGGTCTGCAGGCCGAGGGTGTCGAAGCCGACCCGGGCGAGGGTCGCCAGGCCGGGCTCCTCCTGGCCCATCGACTGGAGCAGCTCCAGGGCCTCGGCGTCGTCCAGCTCGATCAGCTCGGACTCGATCTTGGCGTTGAGGAAGATCGCCTCGGCCGGGGCGACCAGCTCGCGCTGCGCGTTCTTGAAGTCCTCGTCGGCCAGCTCGTCCTCGTCCACGTTGAAGACGTAGAGGAAGGGCTTGGCGGTCAGCAGGTGGAGCTCGCGGATCGGGGCGGTGTCGAAGCCGGCCTCGAACAGGGTCTTGCCGGTCTCCAGGATCGCCTGCGCGGCCTCGGCGGCGGCCAGCACGGGGGCGGTGTCCTTCTTGAGGCGCGCCTCCTTCTGCAGCCGCGGCAGGACCTTCTCGATGGTCTGGAGGTCGGCCAGGATCAGCTCGGTGTGGATGGTCTCGATGTCGTCCTTGGGCGACACCTTGCCGTCCACGTGCACCACGTCCGGGTCGGTGAAGGCGCGCACGACCTGGCAGATCGCGTCCGACTCGCGGATGTTGGCGAGGAACTTGTTGCCCAGGCCCTCGCCCTCGCTGGCGCCGCGCACGATGCCCGCGATGTCGACGAAGTCGACGGTCGCCGGGAGGATGCGCTGCGAGCCGAAGATCTCGGCGAGCTTGGCCAGCCGCGCGTCCGGGACGCCGACCACGCCGACGTTCGGCTCGATGGTGGCGAACGGGTAGTTGGCCGCCAGCACGTCGTTCTTGGTCAGGGCGTTGAACAGGGTCGACTTGCCGACGTTCGGCAGGCCGACGATTCCGATCGTGAGCGACATGAAGCGCAGTCCCGGGGGCTTGGAGGAGTTGGGTCGGCACCGTACGGGCCGACCCCCAAGTCTACGGGCAGCGCCCGCGCTGCCTCACGCCTCGGTCGCCGCGGCCCGGGGCTCCAGGAACTCCAGCCGGTTGCCCAGCGGGTCGGCGGCGTGGAAGCGACGGCGGCCGGGCACGTTCGTGTCCCAGAGCACCTCGTGGCCGTGCGCGGCAAGGTGGTCGGCCAGCGCGTCCAGTGAGCCGACCTGGATCCCGGGGTGCCCCTTCACGGACGGGCGGAAGTCCGGCACCACGCCCAGGTACACCTCGACCCCGCCGCCGCGGAACCAGCAGCCGCCGCGGGCGGCCAGCACGGGGGGCTTGGGCAGTTCGGTCATGCCGAGCACCCCGGACCAGAACGCGCGGCACCGGTCCTCGGTGCCGGCCGGGATGTCGAGCTGGACGTGGTCGAGTCGTTCGAACGTGAAACCGGTCATGCGAAGCCCCCGCGTGAAGATCGAATGATCATGATCTGTCGACTCCGCCGAGCAGGTCAGCACACCAGAGCGACGATCACATGACTACGCCGTCCGAAGACACGGGACAAGGCCTGAACGGTCCATTACACAGTGTGGCGATGATCGGACCGTACGTTGGACAGGTGGAGCAGAGCATCCGAACCCAGCCGCCAGGGCCCAGACGCCGTCCGCCGAACCGCGCGGCCGCAGCCGCCGTCCCCGGTCCAGGCCGGGCTCCCGAGTCCGCCCCCGCCTCCCGGCTGCGCCCGGTGGCCGGCCCGTCCGGCGCCGCCCGTCCGCCCGCGCCACGGCTTCGCCTGCCGTTGCGCGGGCGCGGCGAGGACCGGCTGTACGGGCGGCGCCGGACCGGTCGGCCGACCCGGCTGACGGCCATCGGCACCGGCGTGCTCGCCGTCCTGGCCACCCTCGCGGTGGCGGGCCTGGACCGGCTGCTCTTCGACGACCTGGGCTGGCTGTTCGGCCTCGGCTACCTGGTGGTCTGCTTCCAGCTGGCCGTACGCGTCCGCTACGTCGACCTGCTGGCCGCGCCGATCAGCGGGCCGATCGCCTTCGCCGCGGCGCTGCTGCTGCTCGCGCCGGTCGGTTCCTCGGGCGTCACCGCCCAGGTGGTCTCACTGGCGACCGGGCTGGCGCTGCGGGCCGGCTGGCTGTTCTCCGGCACCGGGCTCGCCGCGCTGATCGTGCTCGCCCGCTTCGTCGCCCAGCGCCGGATCCAGCGCTCCCGCTGAGGGCGCTCCGCCGCCGGGCGGGGCGGGCGGCCCTCAGCCCGCCGCCTCAGCCCGCCGCCTCAGCCGCCGCCATGGCCGCCCCGACGATGCCCGCGTCGTTGCGCAGCTCCGCCGGCACCACCCGCGCCTCGCGGTCCTTCAGCAGCGGCAGGAACCGCTCGTGCTTGCGGCTCACCCCGCCGCCGATCACGACCAGCTGCGGCGAGAACAGCATCTCCACCAGGTCCAGGTACTCGTCGACCCGCCCGGCCCACTGCTCCCAGTTCAGCCCGTGCCGCTCCTTGGCGGCCGAGGAGGCCCGGCGCTCGGCGTCCTTGCCGCGCAGCTCCAGGTGGCCCAGCTCGGTGTTGGGCACCAGCGCGCCGTCCACGAAGAGGGCGCTGCCGATGCCGGTGCCGAAGGTGAGCAGCAGGACGACCCCGGACTGGCCGCGGCCCGCACCGTGCGTCACCTCGGCGAGACCGGCCGCGTCCGCGTCGTTGAGGACGGTCGCGGGCAGGTCCAGGGCCTCGCGGAACAGTCCCTCGGCGTCGATGCCGATCCAGCCCTTGTCGACGTTGGCCGCGGTCCTGGTCCGGCCGCCGACCACCACCCCGGGGAAGGTCAGCCCGACCGGGCCCCGGTGGTCGAACTGCCGGACCACCTCGCACACGGCGGCGACCACGGCCTCGGGCGCGGACGGCTGCGGGGTGAGCACCTTGTGCCGCTCTTCGGCGAGCACGCCCCTGGCGAGGTCGACCGGTGCGCCCTTGATGCCCGAGCCGCCGATGTCCACGCCGAATACCGCCGTCATCACATCCACCCTCCGCCGTCGCCGCGGACCGCTTGTCCACAGCCTGTGAACAACGCTACGAGAGCGCGCACGGGCCCGCACAGCAGAAGACCCGGCACCCCGCGAGGGGGGCGCCGGGCCGTCCGGAGGTGTCAGAGCTTGCCCGCGGCCTCGGCCCGCAGGTCGCGGCGCAGTTCCTTGGGCAGCGAGAAGGTCAGGTGCTCCTCGGCGGTCTTGACCGTCTCGACCGTGTCGTAACCGCGCGCGGCCAGGAACTCCAGCACGCCCTCGACCAGGATCTCCGGGACCGAGGCGCCGCTGGTGAGGCCGACGGTGCCGACGCCCTCCAGCCACTCCTCGCGGATCTCCTCGGCGAAGTCCACCAGATGGGCGGCCTTGGCGCCGTACTCCAGGCCGACCTCGACCAGGCGGACCGAGTTGGAGGAGTTCCTGGAGCCGACCACGATCAGCAGGTCGGTCTCGGGGGCCATCTGCTTGACCGCGACCTGGCGGTTCTGGGTCGCGTAGCAGATGTCGTCGCTGGGCGGGCTGACCAGGGCCGGGAAGCGGTTCTTCAGCTCGCCGACGGTGGCCATCGTCTCGTCCACCGACAGGGTGGTCTGGGACAGCCAGACGACCCGGGACTCGTCCCGGACCTGCACGTTGGCGACGTCCTCGGCACCGTCCACCAGGTGGATCCGGTCCGGGGCCTCGCCCATGGTGCCGATGACCTCCTCGTGGCCCTCGTGGCCCACCAGCAGGATGTCGAAGCCCTCGTCGGCGAAGCGCACGGCCTCCTTGTGCACCTTGGTGACCAGCGGGCAGGTGGCGTCGATGGTGGCGAGCTTGCCGGCCCGTGCCTCGTCGTGGACGGACGGGGCGACGCCGTGCGCGGAGAAGACCACGATCGAGCCCTCGGGCACCTCCTCCGTCTCGTCGACGAAGATCGCGCCCTTCTTCTCCAGGGTCTGCACCACGTACTTGTTGTGGACGATCTGCTTGCGGACGTAGATGGGCGCCCCGTACTGCTCCAGGGCCTTCTCCACGGCGATCACAGCGCGGTCGACACCCGCGCAGTAGCCCCGGGGGGCGGCGAGCAGGACACGGCGCGGCGCGGTGTTGGACATGGCTCCATCGTACGGGCGACGGCGGGCGCCGCCTCCCGCACCGGGGAGCCGCGCCGACGGCGGGCACTTTCCGTCCGGTCCCGGCCACGAATGTTCAAATCTGGTGTCTATGAGCTCTGTGAGCGGGCAGGCGACGCCGGGCGGCCTGCGCCGCAGCCTGGGCGTCCGCGATCTGATGGTCTACGGACTGCTGTTCATCGCCCCGATGGCCCCGGTCGGCGTGTTCGGCGTGCTGGACGCCAAGAGCCACGGCGCCGTCGCCACCGTCTACCTGGCCGCCACCGCGGCGATGGGCCTCACCGCCTTCTCGTACGCCCAGATGGTGCGCGCGGTGCCGCGGACCGGCTCGGTGTTCGCCTACGCGACGGCGGGGCTGGGCGAGGGGGCGGGGTTCATCGCCGGGTGGATGGCGATGCTCGACTACCTGCTGATCCCCGCGGTGGCCTACCTGTTCTCCGGGATCGCGCTGCACTCGCTGGTGCCGGGCGTCTCGCGCTGGGTGTGGACGGCGGCCGCGGTCGTGGTGACCACCGCGCTCAACCTGATCGGGGTGCGGACGGCGGCGGCGGTCGGCTTCGCGGTACTCGCCATGGAGGTCGCGGTGCTGGCGGTGTTCGTGGCGGCGGCCGTGGTGGCGCTGGTCCAGGACGGCGCCCGGCGCGGCTGGGACACCCCGTTCACGGCCGTCGGCGGCTTCTCGATGACCGCCGTGATCTCGGCGGTGTCCGTCGCGGTGCTGTCCTACCTGGGGTTCGACGCGATCGCGACCTTCGTCGAGGAGGCCGTCGGCGCCTCGGCGGCGGTCGCCCGGGCCGTGCTCTGGTGCCTGGCGCTGGCCGGGGTGCTGTTCGTCGTGCAGACCTACCTCGCGGCGCTGCTGGAGCCGATGGGCCCGCGGCAGCTGGCCGCCGACCCGGTGGCACAGGGTTCGGCCTTCTACGACACCGTGGAGAGCGGGGTCGGGCACTGGCTGCACGTGCTGGTGGCGGCCAGCAAGGCGATCGGCGCGGCCTTCGCGGCCCTGGCCGGCCAGGCGGCGGCCGGGCGGCTGGTCTTCGCGATGGCCCGGGAGGGGCGGCTGCCGCGCCGGCTCGACTCGGTCGACCCGGGCAGCGCGGTGCCGCGCCGGGCGCTGCTGGCGGCCGCGGTGGTCACCATGGCGGCGGCCGTCTGGGCGGCGAGCCGGGACGACGGGCTGGACCGGCTGACCTCGGTGGTGAACGTGGGCGCGCTGACCGCCTTCGCGCTGCTGCACGCCTCGGTGATCGGCTGGTACACGGTGCGGCACGGCTCCCCCGACCGGCTGCGGCACGTGGTCGTCCCCGCCCTGGGGATCGCGGTGATCGCCGCGGTGGTCTACGAGGCCGCGCCCACCGCGCAGCTGGTCGGGCTGGTCTGGCTGGCGGCCGGCCTGGTGGTGCTCGGCGTCCAGGGTTCCCCGGGATCTGTCGGCGGACGCCGCTAGCCTCGTACGCATGGCCAACACCAGCTCCCCCGAAGCCCCGCTCCCGGTCGGCAAGGTCTCCGCGCTGATCGGCGGCTGGATCGACCGGCTCGGCGCGGTGTGGGTGGAGGGGCAGATCACCCAGCTCAGCCGCCGGCCCGGGGCGGGCGTGGTGTTCCTGACCCTGCGCGACCCGCAGGCGGACGTGTCGCTCACGGTGACCTGCTTCCGCTCGGTGTTCGACCAGGTCGCGGACGTCGTGCAGGAGGGCGCGCGGGTCGTCGTGCACGCCAAGCCGGAGTGGTACGCGGCGCGCGGGCAGCTGTCGCTGCGCGCCTCGGAGATCCGGCCGGTGGGGCTGGGCGAGTTGCTGGCCCGCCTGGAGCAGCTGAAGCGGCGGCTCGCCGGGGAGGGCCTGTTCGCGGCCGAACGCAAGAAGCCGCTGCCGTTCCTGCCGCAGTGCGTCGGGCTGGTCACCGGGCGCGGCTCGGCGGCCGAGCGGGACGTGCTGGAGAACGCCCGCCGGCGTTGGCCGGCCGTGCGCTTCGAGGTGCGCAACGTCCCGGTGCAGGGCGTCAGCGCGGTGGAGCGGGTGAGCGCGGCGGTGCGGGAGCTGGACGAGCACCCCGAGGTGGACGTGATCGTGGTGGCCCGCGGCGGCGGCAGCGTGGAGGACCTGCTGCCGTTCTCGGACGAGGGACTGGTGCGGCTGGTCGCGGCCGCCCGTACGCCGGTGGTCAGCGCGATCGGGCACGAGCCGGACCAGCCGCTGCTGGACTTCGTGGCGGACCTGCGCGCCTCCACTCCGACCGATGCCGCCAAACGGGTGGTTCCGGACGTCGGCGAGGAGCTGGCGAAGGTCCGCCAGCTGCGCGACCGGGCCCGCCGGCACGTGCTGGCCCGGGTCGAGCGCGAGCAGCACGGGCTGGACGGGCTGCGCAGCCGCCCGTCCATGGCCGCGCCGCACCGGATGCTGGACGGCCGCGGCCAGGAGGTGGAGGGCCTGCTGGAGCGGGCCCGGCGCACCCTGCGGCACCGGCTGGACCACGCGCAGAGCGACCTCGGGCACACCCTGGCCCGGGTGGTCGCGCTCTCCCCGGCGGCCACCCTGGAGCGCGGCTACGCGGTGCTCCAGCGGACGGACGGCACGGTGGTGACCGACCCGGCGCAGGTCACGCCCGGGGAGGGGCTGCACGCCCGGGTGGCGGGCGGCGGCTTCGACGTCACGGCGGCCGGTGCGTCCACGGCCGGTGACACCGCCGCCGGTGACACGGGGGCCGGTGACGCCGCCGCCGGTGACACCGCCGCCGACGGGGACTGACGCTGTCGGCCCCACCCCCTACGCTGGCACGCATGGCAGAGCAGCAGGAGCAGCAGGACGCGGCGGCACCCAACCCGGACGACGCGCTGGGCTACGAGCACGCCCGGGACGCGCTGCTGGAGGTCGTCCGGCAGCTGGAGAACGGCGGGACGTCGCTGGAGGAGTCGCTGGCCCTGTGGGAGCGCGGCGAGCAGCTGGCCAAGGTGTGCCAGCGCTGGCTGGACGGCGCCCGGGCCCGGCTGGACGCCGCGCTGGCCGCCGAGGAGGGCGGGGCCGCGGGCGACCGGTGAGGCCGCCGGGCGAATGTGAGGCGAGTCACAGCGGCCCGGGGAATCGTTGAACGTTCACCCATGTTGGAGGAAGTGATCGGCCCCGGCCGGTCATACCGACGAACCCCCTCCCGCATGAGGTGCAGAAGCATGACCACCGACGCCCTGGTACTCGACGCCGCCGCTCAGGACCTCCTGTTCCGCGAGGCCCGCACCGCGAACACCTTCACCGACGAGCCGGTCTCCGAGGAGCAGGTCCAGGCCATCTACAACCTGGTCAAGTTCGGCCCGACCGCCTTCAACCAGCAGCCGCTGCGCGTCGTCCTGGTCCGCTCGGCCGAGGGCCGCGAGCGCCTCGTCCAGCACATGGCGGACGGCAACAAGGCCAAGACCGCCGCCGCCCCGCTGGTCGCCATCCTGGCCGCGGACAACGAGTTCCACGAGGAGCTGCCGACCCAGCTCCCGCACTTCCCGCAGGCGAAGGACATGTTCTTCTCGGAGCGCAGCGTCCGCGAGCAGTCCGCCACGCTGAACGGCGCCCTGCAGGCCGCCTACTTCATCATCGGCGTGCGCGCCGCCGGCCTGGCCGCCGGCCCGATGACCGGCTACGACGCCGACGGCATCAACAAGGAGTTCTTCGGCGACGGCGAGCACTCGGTGCTGGCCGTGGTCAACATCGGCAAGCCGGGCGACGACGCCTGGTTCCCGCGTTCGCCGCGCCTGGCCTACGACGAGGTCGTCACCACCGTCTGACGGCTGACGGCTGACGTCCGACGCGCCCGCGCGAAAGGGCCCCGCACCGGTTCGTCCGGTGCGGGGCCCTTCGGCGTGCTGCGGCCGGCGCTACTTGAGTGCCTGCGCCAGCTCGGCCAGCTCCTCGTAGGAGGCGGTGCCGGTGAGCACGGCGGTCCCGGTGCCGGTCTGCGCGGTCAGCGCGCGGGCCTTGCCGCCCTGGACCCGGTCCCAGGTGCGGCCGGCCACGTCGGAGGCGCCGTCCGGCTTGCCGCCCGCGACCTTGTCGGCGAGCAGCGAGTCGCGCGGCGCGTCGCTCTGCTCGACCGCCGCGTACTGGCCGGACGGCGTCACGAAGCCCAGGTGCCAGGCGTTGCCCTTGCCGTTGCTCTGGTCGGCCGACCGGTAGCTGACCGAGGTGGCCCGCCACTTGTCGGACAGCCCGTCCGGGGAGAGCAGCGGGTACGGCGCGGCACGCTTGGCACTGGCCGCGGCCGCCTTGTACTCGACCACGTGCACCGGGTCGCTGTTGGCGTCGTGCGGGAGGAACAGGTACCCGATCCAGACGACGAAACCGACCGCCAGCATCGACAGGACCATGTCCCGTACGGTCTGGCGACCCCTCATGCCCTTGCTCTCTGCAGCCACCCCCACATGGTGACTCATGCACATGCGGACCCGGCCACCCGGGGTGTCCACGAACGGGTGAACCGGGACGAACCGGTGGTTTCGGCCACCGCACGGCGACCCGCGCCACAGACAGTCATCTCGTGGGCAGATACGATCGCATCACCCTCACCACGGCGTTCGACCTGGCAGTAGTCGGGCGCTCACTGGCCGTCGCGTACAGAGAGGTAACGACGATGACCACGCAGTACCCGCACCACCTTCCCAGTGCCCTGGAGGTCGCGCCCGAGGCTCCGGACCGGAACCTCGCGCTCGAACTCGTCCGGGTCACCGAGGCGGCAGCGATGGCGGCCGGCCGGTGGGTCGGACGTGGCGACAAGAACGGCGCGGACGGTGCAGCCGTGAAGGCGATGCGCACCCTCGTCTCGACCGTCTCGATGAACGGCGTCGTCGTCATCGGCGAGGGCGAGAAGGACGAAGCCCCGATGCTCTACAACGGCGAACGGGTCGGCGACGGCACCGGCGCCGAGTGCGACGTCGCGGTGGACCCGGTGGACGGCACCACCCTCACCGCCAAGGGCATGAACAACGCCGTGGCCGTGCTGGCCGTGGCCGACCGCGGCACCATGTTCGACCCCAGCGCCGTGTTCTACATGGACAAGCTGGTGGCCGGCCCGGAAGCCGCCGAGTTCGTCGACATCACCGCCCCGGCCGCCGTCAACATCCGCCGGGTCGCCAAGGCGAAGGGCAGCGCCGTCGAGGACGTCACCGTCGTCGTCCTGGACCGCCCGCGCCACGACGGCCTGGTCCGGGAGATCCGCGAGGCGGGCGCCCGGATCAAGTTCATCTCCGACGGCGACGTGGCCGGCGCCATCATGGCCGCCCGCGAAGGCACCGGCGTCGACCTGCTGATGGGCGTCGGCGGCACCCCGGAGGGCATCATCGCGGCCTGTGCGATGAAGTGCATGGGCGGCGTGATCCAGGGCCGCCTGTGGCCCAAGGACGACGCCGAGCGGCAGAAGGCCCTGGACGCCGGCCACGACCTGGACCGGGTGCTCACCACCGACGACCTGGTCAGCGGCGAGAACGTGTTCTTCGTCGCCACCGGCATCACCGACGGCGAGCTGCTGCGCGGCGTGCACTACCGCTCGGAGACCGCCACCACCAGCTCGCTGGTCATGCGCTCCAAGAGCGGCACGATCCGCGAGATCCACTCCACCCACAAGCTCTCGAAGCTGCGGGCCTACAGCGCGATCGACTTCGACCGCGCGAACTGACACCGGGCCCGGCGACCGGCTGACGGCTCGCCCCGGGAACAGCAGGCAGCGGCCCCGGCGGAATCCCCCTCCGCCGGGGCCGCGGCGCGTCCGGCCCCGGGCCCGCGGCCCGCGGAACCCGGACCCCGGGTCTTCGGCCCGCCGTCACCCGGCTATCCGGCTCCGCGCGGGCGCCGTCACCCGGGCCGCCTCACGCAGCTCCGCGTCCCGGCGGCGGCGCCGGGCCAGCACCACCCGCCGCTCGGCGGCCGTCAGCCCGCCCCAGACCCCGTACGGCTCCGGCTGGGCCAGCGCGTGCTCACGGCACTCCAGCAGCACCGGGCAGCGGGCACAGACCTGCTTGGCCTGCTCCTCCCGGGACAGCCGGGCCGCCGTCGGCTCCTTGGAGGGAGCGAAGAACAGCCCCACCTCGTCCCGCCGGCACGCCGCACCGGTGTGCCAGGGGTCGTCCTCGCCCGCGGCGCCGCCCGCCGGGCCGCCCGGGGGCTGCGGCTGCGGGCGGACGTCGCGGCGGTGTTCCAGCAGCTGCGCGGCGGCGGCTGGCGAGGTGGTGCGGGACTCGATCGGATGCAGCACGGCCGTACTCCTGACGAGGCTCTCGGACACGGGGAACCCCGCTCCCCTGCCCGGCTGCGAGCCCCCGCTGTCCAACCCTCCGGAACGGCCGCTGGGCCGCCTCCGGTGCGCAGCCGTACAAGAAGCGATGTGCGGAAGGAACTACCCCGCCCGACCGCGATTCATGCACACTGCACGCAATCGACTACGGAGTGCACCCGGCCGCAACGTCGAGCGCCCGACCGGGAGTTGATCCACGGCCGGGCGCCACAAAGGCCAACCGGGTTCACTCTGCGCCGAGTTGGCGGCGCGCCCACTCCTTGAGCTTCTTGCCCCGGCGCGGCTTGGCGGTGCAACCACCGAACATCGCAAGGCCCTTGACCCGGACAACCGGAGCGTACGGGTCCGCCGCGGTCTGCTCGCGGACGTCGAATCCGCCGAACAGGCCGACCCCGCCGCCCTGCAGGCTGACGTTCTCCGGCACCCGGACCTCGACCCCGCCGAACATCGCCACGACCACGATCTCCACCTCGGGAGACTCGAAGACGGCGTCGCTCAGGTCGATCTCCACCCCGCCGAACGCGGCGAAGGCCTTCAGGTGCGACCCCACCCGCCAGCGGCCCTTGCGGGACGCGCCGCCGAAGATCGCCACCACCGCGGGCGACTCCTGACGCGCGGGCGGCTGGGGCGTCGCGGCCGCCGAACCCAGCGGCTGCTTCTCGAAGGACAGCGGCCGGGCCGGCAGGTCCCGGGTCAGCGGCACCAGGTCACCGAAGGTCTTGGCGGCGTACGCGGCCTCGATGCGCTCCGCGTGCTCGTCCGCGTCCAGGCGCCCCTCGGCGTAGGCGTCCCGCAGCAGTTCCGCGACCTTCTCGCGGTCCGCGTCCGAGACGCGTATCTCGGCGTCCGCCGCCGGCTGGTGCACCGGCTGCGGCGCGGCCCCGGGCTTCGCCCCCGGCTCCGGTTCGGACTTGGTCATCGGTACGGGCGCCGGCACCGGCTGCCCCGGATCGTCGTGCGACGGCGAGTTGTCCACGGGGTCCACCCTAGTCGCTCGCACTGCTGCCCGAGTGAGCCCCGTCACGCAAGGCCGACCTGTCCGCGTGCCGACCACGACCGGGTCCTACCCTGGATGGTGCTTCGCCGACGCAGCCGGACCAACTGGACACCTAAGGACCGCCCCGATGGCTCCCACGCCAGACTTCGAGTACAGCGACCTGCTCCCCCTGGGCGCTGACCCGACCCCGTACCGCAAGCTCACCTCCGAAGGTGTCTCCACCTTCGAGGCGGGCGGTCGCACCTTCCTCCAGGTCGAGCCCGAGGCGCTGCGGCTGCTGACGGCCGAGGCGATGCACGACATCTCGCACTACCTGCGCCCCGCCCACCTCGCCCAGCTGCGCCGCATCCTGGACGACCCGGAGGCCAGCCCCAACGACCGCTTCGTCGCGCTCGACCTGCTGAAGAACGTCAACATCTCGGCTGGCGGCATCCTCCCGATGTGCCAGGACACCGGCACCGCGATCGTCATGGGCAAGCGCGGCCAGAACGTGCTCACCCCCGGCGCGGACGAGTCCGCCATCGCGCGCGGCGTGTACGACGCGTACACCAAGCTCAACCTGCGCTACTCCCAGATGGCCCCGGTGACCACCTGGGACGAGAAGAACACCGGCAACAACCTGCCGGCCCAGATCGAGCTGTACGCCACCGACGGCGACGCGTACAAGTTCCTCTTCATGGCCAAGGGCGGCGGCTCCGCCAACAAGTCGTACCTGTACCAGGAGACCAAGGCCATCCTGAACGAGGCGAGCATGCTCTCGTTCCTGGAGCAGAAGATCCGCTCCCTCGGCACCGCGGCCTGCCCCCCGTACCACCTGGCCATCGTCATCGGCGGCACCAGTGCCGAGTTCGCGCTGAAGACCGCCAAGTACGCCTCGGCGCACTACCTGGACAACCTGCCCACCTCGGGCAACGCCAGGACCGGCCACGGCTTCCGCGACCTGGAGCTGGAGCAGAAGGTCACCGAGCTGACCCAGAAGATCGGCATCGGCGCCCAGTTCGGCGGCAAGTACTTCTGCCACGACGTGCGCGTGGTGCGCCTGCCCCGCCACGGCGCCTCGCTGCCGGTCGCCATGGCCGTCTCGTGCTCCGCCGACCGCCAGGCCCTGGGCAAGATCACCGCCGAGGGCGTCTTCCTGGAGCAGCTGGAGACCGACCCGGCGAAGTACCTGCCGGACACCACCGACGAGCACCTCGACGACGACGTGGTGCGCGTCGACCTCGACCAGCCGATGTCCGCGATCCGCGCCGAACTCTCCAAGTACCCGGTGAAGACCCGCCTCTCGCTCACCGGCACCCTGGTCGTCGCCCGCGACATCGCCCACGCCAAGATCAAGGAGCGCCTGGACGCCGGCGAGGGCATGCCCAAGTACCTGCAGGACCACCCGGTCTACTACGCGGGCCCGGCCAAGACCCCCGAGGGCTACGCCTCCGGCTCCTTCGGCCCCACCACGGCCGGCCGGATGGACTCCTACGTCGACCAGTTCCAGGCGGCCGGCGGCTCGATGGTCATGCTCGCCAAGGGCAACCGCAGCAAGCAGGTCACCGACGCCTGCGCCGCGCACGGCGGCTTCTACCTGGGCTCCATCGGCGGCCCGGCGGCCCGCCTCGCCCAGGACTGCATCAAGAAGGTCGAGGTGCTGGAGTACGCCGAGCTCGGCATGGAGGCCGTCTGGCGCATCGAGGTCGAGGACTTCCCGGCGTTCATCGTGGTGGACGACAAGGGCAACGACTTCTTCCGCGAGACCACCGAGGGCCCGCTGATCACCAACCTGCGGGTGCGCTCCAAGGAGTAGTCCCGCACCCCCTCTCTCACCGCCCCGGCCGCCCTGCGGCCGGGGCGGTTCCTTCGCGGCACCCGGTACGGAATTCCCTTACGCAGTAACGTCGTTCGGTACGGGTTCGGTACGCACATGGAGGCACGTCGATGGCGATCAGCGCAAGCGAGGCCCGCACCCAGCTCTTCCCGTTGATCAAGAAAGTCAACGACGACCACGCCCCGGTAGGAATCACCTCGAAGAGCGGCCACGCCGTCCTCATGTCCGCCGAGGACTACGACTCCTGGCAGGAAACGATCTACCTCCTGCGCTCCCCCGCCAACGCCCAGCGACTCATGGAGGCCGTCGCCCGCGACAGGGCGGGACATCCGGGTGTCACCAGGACCATGGAGGAACTCGAAGCCCTGGCGGGTGAGGTGCGAGGAGCGTCCACTTCGATCCGGACGCCTGGGAGGACTTCCTCTTCCGGCTCGGGTCGAAACCGGACGACGGCCCAGCGGATCGCCCGTCTGGTGGGTGAGATCCAGCGTGATCCGTCCAACGGGATCGGGAAGCCGGAGCCCCTGAAGGGCGATCCGGCCGGCTACCGGTCACGCCGGATCGACGACGAGCACCGGCTGGTGTACCGGGCGGACGAGAAGGAGGTGAAGGTCCTCAAGGCCCGCTACCACTACCAGTAGCGATCACGTCCCGTCGGGGTCAGGCGTCGAAGTCGTACTCCAGGACGTACGAGGCGGCGTCCAGGATCATCTCGTTGAGCTCGACCACCTGGCCCTCGTCGGCGAAGGCGGTGCGGCAGATCAGGATCACCGGGGTGCCGGCGGACAGTTCCAGGCGGGTGGACTCCTCCCCGCTGGGCATCCGGGAGCGGACCTCCTCGCGGAAGTGCACGGGCTTGGCGCCGATCTCGGCCAGCCGGGCGTAGGTGCCGCCCGGGCCGGTGTCCTCGCGGGTGATGGCGGTGCCGGCGACCAGGACCGCGGGCAGGTAGGAGGTCGAGAGCAGCACCGGCTTGCCGTCCAGGACGAAGCGGCGGTGCCGCACGCACATCGGGGCCCCCGGGTCCGCCCCGAGCACCCGGGCCACGTGTTCGGGCGCGCCCTGCTCGGTGACGGACACCTGGTCGACCACCAGGCTGCGGTTGTCGATGTCCGCCGACCATATCGACCGGCCGGACCCCCACTGCCCCTGCGCCAGCCGCTGGATGCCGCGCCGGCGCAGCGGCCGGAAGTCCCGCACGAACACCCCGGCGCCGCGGCGCGCCTCGGCGATGCCCTCGCTCTGCAGCACGCCCAGCGCCTGGCGGGCGGTCATCCGGGCCACGCCGTACTCGTCCATGAGGTCGTTCTCGCCGGGGAGGCGGTCGCCGGCGCGGTACCGGCCGGTGTCGATGGCCGCCTTCAGCGCCTCGGCGATCCGCTGGTACTTGGGCTGCTTGTCGCCATTGCTGCCGGTCATCGCCGCTCCCTCTGCCTCGGACAAATCGTAGGCGCGCCCGCGGCCGCCGGTAAGGAGATACGACCGTTGACATCTCTAGAGATTTTAGCTTCTCTAGAGATGCTGGCCAGTCGCCTACCAGAGCGAGGAGCAGCACGGTGAGCACTCGACAGCACGACGCCCGGGCCTACCGGCCCCAGGTGGGCGAACTCGTCCTCGACCGCAGGACCGGACGCACCGGCATCTACATGGGCACCACCGGAGGCGAGCACTACCTGCGCCCCGAGGGCGGCGGCCGGGAATGGACCACCGAACCGAACCACGTCTCACCCGTTCCCGGGCCCCACGAATCGGCTGAATGAGTTCGGCCTCGGCAATTCGGCGAAATCCACGCGAACGCCTACATTCCGGACCCTGCTATCCCCCGGTGAATCCGAAATTCCGGAACTCCCCGCGCACGCCGCCGGGCACGTTACGGATATCACCGGTCACCATGCGTGCACCGGGAGCGGGAATCGGCCACCGGCGCACCGGCACACGAACTGGCGTGCACATAACCGGGAGCGCCCCCGCGCCCGAACGGGGGCACGGGGGCACTCGGACGGCGCGACTTACGGGTGGCCGCCCACGACGCTCTCCGGCACGTACTTCTTGCCCGGCTCGCCGGTGGCCGGGGTGGTGGGCTCCACCACGTGGTCGGCCTCGCCACCGAAGAGGTCACCCTCGATCTCGGTCTTCTGCGCGTCGGACGGAGCGGCGTACTCCGGGTCCGAGGACGCGGTCACCGCGCCCTCGACCGCCTCCGCAGCCGCGGCCGGGGTCTCGGTCTTCGCCGCGTTCTCGGGCGCCGACGCCACCGGGGTCTCGCTCTGGTCGTTGGCCATGGGGCGGCCGCCTTTCGGTCATCAAATGTGTTCTGCCCGACCTCCGTGGCGCGGGCGCGCGGACAGTATCGTAGGGTTGATTAAATGTCCGATAAACATCGTGTGGCTTGCGCTGCCGTCCGGCAGAGTCGGGCGTCCGCCTAAGCTGAAGCACCGCGGCGGACCGCCGAGCGCCCATTCACGGAATCGACACGACAGGCCATCGGGGGACTTCATGGAGTTTCGGGAGACGCCGCAGACCTCTGCGCTGCGCTTCCAAGTCCTCGGTCCGGTCCAGGCCTGGCTCGACGGCAAACCCCTCTCCCTCGGCTCCCCCCAGCAGCAGGCCGTCCTGACCACCCTTCTGCTGCATTCCGGACGCCCGGTCACCACGCAGGACCTGGTCGACGCGCTCTGGGGTGAACGCCCCCCGACCCAGGCGGTGGCCGCACTCCGCACCTACGTGTCCCGCCTGCGCTCCGTCATCGAGCCGCGGCGGGAGGTGCGCCGGCCCGCCGAGCTGCTGGTCTCGGTCGCCGACGGCTACGCCCTGCGCATCCCGGGCGAGTCCCTCGACCTGGCCGTCTTCGAACGGCTCTCCGCCGAGGCCGCGGCCGCCCGGACCGCCGGAGACAAGCGCGAGGCGCACCGGCTGCTGGCGCAGGCGCTGGACCTGTTCAGCGGCCGTCCGCTCACCGGTATCCCCGGCCCCTACGCAGACGCCCAGCGACTGCGGCTGGCCGAACGCCAGGCCGCCGCAGCCGAGGAACTGTGCGCCGCCGCCCTCGACGTCGGCCTGCACGCCGAGATCGTCGGGGAGCTCAACAGCCTGACGGCCGAGCACCCGCTGCGCGAGCGCCTGCGCGAACTGCTGATGCTGGCGCTGTACCGCTGCGGCCGCCAGGCGGAGGCGCTCGGCGTCTACTCCGACACCCGCAAGCTGCTGATCGAGGAACTCGGGGTCGAACCCGGCGCCGGCCTGTCCGCGATGCACAACCGCATCCTGGCGGCCGACCCCGCGCTCGCGCTGCCGGTCGTCGCCGCCCCCGCCGGTCGAGAGGACGGCCCGGCCGCACCTCCGGCTCCGGCCCAACTCCCGGCGGACGTATCGGACTTCAGTGGCCGCACCGAACTCGTGAGTGACCTCTCGACGGTCCTGATGAACGCCAGCGGCCAGGCCGTGGTGGTCACCTCGCTGGCCGGTATCGGGGGCGTCGGGAAGACCACTCTTGCCGTCCACGTCGCCCACCGCGTCCGGGCGGAGTTCCCGGACGGTCAGCTCTACGTCGACCTGCGCGGGGCCGGCGCCTCGCCGGCCGACCCGGTCGTCGTCCTGGGCGACTTCCTGCACGCGCTCGGCGTGACCGACAACCCGGACTCGCTCGAACAGCGCGCCGCCCTCTACCGCTCGCTGCTCGCCGGCCGACGGATGCTCATCCTGCTCGACAACGCGCGCGACGCCGAGCAGATCCGGCCGCTCGTCCCCGGCGTCTCCGGCTGCGCGGTGCTCGCCACCAGCCGGTCCCGGCTGGCGGGCATCCCGGGCGCGCAGCTGTTCGACGTCGAGGAGCTGACCCCGGCCGAGGCGCTGGCGCTGTTCTCGGCCATCGTCGGCGAGCAGCGGGTCGCCGCCGAGCCGGAGGCCGCCATGCAGGTGGTCACCGCCTGCGGCTTCCTGCCGCTGGCCGTCCGCATCGCCGCCGCCCGGCTGGCCAGCCGCCCACGCTGGAGCGTCTCCGACCTGGCCACCCGGTTAGCCGACCAGCGCCGGCGGCTGGACGAACTCCAGCTCGGCAACCTCGCCGTGGAGACCACCATCGGCCTCGGCTACGGGCAGCTGTCCGTGGACGAGGCCCGCGCCTTTCGGCTCCTCGCCCTGATCGACTCCCCCGACATCCCGCTGGCGGCCGCCGCAGCGCTGCTCGGCGTGGACGAGTACACCGCCGAGGACCTCGCCGAGGCACTGGTCGAGGCGAACATGCTGGAGTGCTTCACCCCCGGCCGCTACCGCTACCACGACCTGCTCCGGCTCTACGCCCAGCGGCAGAACGAGCGGATCGGGGACGCCGGGGAGCAGGAGAGCGCGGTCCAACGGCTGCTCCACCTGCTGATCCCGACCGTGCGCAACGCGGCCCAGGTCATCGAGCCGGACGATCCACTGCCCGAGCTGCTGACCACCCTCACCTCGCCGGGACTCGACCTGCCGACGAGCCAGGCCGCACAGGACTGGCTCGGTACCGAGGGTTCGCTGCTGCTCAGCGCGGTCGAAGCCGCCGCCAGTGGCCCCGGCACCCTGCAGCGTGCAGCCGTCGACCTGTTGAACTACCTGTTCAGCATCGATCCGGACCCGACCCGTGGCCCGCGTGCGCGTCGAATCCTGGAGGCCATCGGCGAGGACGCGCAACGTCGCGACGACTCGGCAGGGATCGCCCGGGTGTACTTCGCCCTCGGCACCCTGCAGTCCGTCACCAGCGACTTCCAAGGGTCTGAGCAGTCCTTCCGCCGGAGCCTGGAACACCAGCTGCCGGACGAGCCGACCGTCATGTTCCTCGCCACGGCCAACATGCTGGGCGTGATCCTGAGCGTGGGGAACCGCCCCGCCGAGGCCCTGCCGTTCCTGGAGCAGGCGCGGGCCACCAGCCAAGCCGTCGGCGCGCCGATCCTGGAGGCGCGGGTCGTCAGCAACATGGCCAGGGTGCAGCACCGCCTCGGCATGACCGAGACGGCGATCCGCTCCGCCGAGGACGGCGTCTCCGCCGCGCGGACGTCCAAGAACGGTCCGCTGCTCGCCCAGACCCTGTACCAGCTGGGCGTGGTGCTGTCCGGCATCGAAGCCGTCCCCCACCTGCGCGAGGCGCACCGGCTCTACCGGTCCCAGCGGAACCCTCTGTGGGAGGGCTACACCCTGGCCCGGCTGGCCTCCGCCCTGCTCGTCTCCGAGCAGTACACCGAGGCCGCCGAGGCGGCCGGCGAGTCGCTGGCCATCGGGCAGGAGATGGGCTCCGCCTTCTGCCAGGGCCTGGCCAACGCCGCGCTGGGCGAGGCGTTGCTGGCCCTCGCCCAGCCCGCACGCGGACTCGCGTGCCTCCAGGAGGCACACGCGATCTTCACGCGGCTCGGTGTGCCGGAGGCCTCCCCCGTGGCGGACCTCATCGCTCAGCAGCACACCGAGCCCTTCTCTCCCCCCGCGCCGTGAGGCCTCCGTTCCCCCTCGGAGGACCTCCCCCGTTCCGCGCGTCGGCGCTCCCGCAGCCCCCCGGCTGCGGGAGCGCCCTCAACGCTTCCCCGGCGCTGGACTCCACTGTGCACCCCGCCGATTGACGTTCGATAAACGCCCGATAGTCGGTCTGCGGATCGGTGAAACCGCAGGTCAGCGCCTCTGCCCGGCGCGTCGTGCGGCGTGCGGGGCCTGGCGCACCACCCCGGCCCGCACCGTCGTGCTCCCGCAAGCCCGGCCACATCGACCCAAGTACGACGAGTTGGCCGGAAAGGGACCCCACGACGCTGTGATCACGCATATTCTCAGATGCCAGTACGCACACGAGTGGCTGCCGGGAACGCGTCGGGTGCGGTCCGTCCGTGTGCTGCGGGGAGCGTGACACGCCGCCACCGGCAGCGGCCCGCGAGGTCGCCGAGGAGCCGGCCGGAGGCCACGGGTGGAAGGGTGCCTCTCAACGTGACGACCGGACAGATATCCGACGCGTTCGGCGTCGGCGAGGACGCGGGGGACGACGAGCCCGAGGTACGGCGGCGCCGGGCGGCCCGGGCCCTGCAGGCGGTCGCCTTCGACACCATCGGCGCGGGGTACGGCGAGGCCTTCCCCGCCAAGGACGGACAGCTGGCCTGCGGCCGGCGGCTGCTCGCCGGACTCGAACCGGGGGCCCGGGTGCTGGACGTGGGCTGCGGCACGGGTGAGCCGACCGTCCGCCAGCTGACCGGCGCCGGGTTGCGGGTCACCGGTGTGGACCTCTCGGACGTGATGCTCACCCTGGCCCGGCGGGCGGCCTTCCCCGGCCCGTTCCCGCCGGTGTTCCATCGGATCGACCTGTACGATCTGGCCACCGAGCGCGCGGACCGGGTCTGGAGCGCCCCCGGGCTCGGCCCGGACGGCCGCGGCGGTTTCGCCGCCGTCACCGCGTTCTTCTCGCTGATCCTGCTGCCGCAGGACGAGATCCCGACCGTCCTCCGGCGGCTGCGCGAACTCCTGCGGCCGGGCGGACTGCTGGCGCTCGGTATGGTCGAGGCGGACCTGGATCACGTTCCGCTTCCGTTCCTTGGCAGAGAGCTGCGGATCAGTGGGTATCTGAGGGAGGATCTGGAGCGGGTTCTGGTCGCGGCCGGCTTCGCCGTCGAGGAGTGTTCGGGGCATCCGTACGCGCCGGCCAGTACCTCGCTGCCGCCGGAGGAACAGCTGTTCCTGTGCTGTCGACGCGTCGGCTGACCGCCCGACCGACCGATCGACCGGAAAACCAACCGACCACACCGAATCCAGGACAGGCAGCCGTGCGCGACCAGCTCAAGACCGAGGCGGAGCAGCCGCCCGCCGTCCCGGGCCAGCGCCGCCAGGTCCCGGCCCGGGCGCAGGGCCCGGCGAAGCCGCCGTCCGCGCGGCCGGAGCGCGCCGACGTGGCGGACCGCCTCGCCTACCTCGACTCGGCGACCCGGCGGATCAACAGCGCCCTCGACCTGGGCGCGACGCTGCGCAACATCGGCCGGGTGCTGGTCACGACGCTGGCCGACGCCGCCGTGGTCCACCTGCGCGACCCGCTGCCCAACGTGGAGCGCGAGCCCGGTTTCCCGGAGGAGCTGCGGATCCACCACAGCACGGGCACCCGGATCGGCCGTCGCGGCCGCCCGAGCGGCTTCGACGACCGGCGCCGCTACGGCTCCCGCTCGACCGCCGACAGCGGCCCGGCCACCCCGGTGACCCGCGGCGGGGCGCTCGCGCACGCCCTGCTGAGCCGCCGTCCCGCCGAAGCGGCCGTTCTCGGCACGCCCGGCTCCGAGCGCACCGAGGTGCTGCTGCGCGAGCTGTACGGCAGCCGCGGGGTGGCCCGGCTGACCCCGGGCACCTCCGTGGTGGCCCTTCCGCTGCGCGGCCGCAAGGCCGTCCTCGGGCTGCTGGTGCTGATCCGCCGTCCTCCTGAACGCACCGGCCGCCCGGCCTTCGACGCCGCGGACACCGCGACCGCCGCGCACCTCGCCACCCAGGCCGGGCTGGCCGTGGACACCGCCCTGCGGTACGCCCGCGAGTGGGAGATCGCCAACGAGCTCCAGCGCAGCATGCTGCCGTTGCGCCTGCCGCAGCCGCACGGCGTCCGGCTCGCCCAGCGCTACCTGCCCGGCGAGCGTGGCGCGCAGGTCGGCGGCGACTGGTACGACGCCGTCCCGCTGCCCGGCAACCGGGTCGCCCTGATCGTCGGCGACGTGATGGGCCACTCGCTGACCTCGGCCGCCATCATGGGCCAACTGCGCACCAGCGCGCAGACCTTGGCCGCTCTCGACCTGCCGCCGCACGAGGTGCTCTACCACCTGGACGAGCAGGCCCAGCGGCTCGGCCGCGAACAGCACCTGGCCACCTGCGTGTACGCGGTCTACGACCCGATCGCCAACCGGGTGGTCCTGGCCAACGCCGGACACGTCCCGCCGGTGCTGGTCCGCCCGGACGGGACGGCCGAACTGGTGGAGCTGGACTCCGGGGCCCCGATCGGGGTCGGCGGGGTGGACTTCAACTCGGTCGAACTGCCCGCGCCGCCCGGGTCCGCGCTACTGCTGTTCACCGACGGCCTGGTGGAGACCCGCAGCCGCCCGATCAGCGACGGCCTGGAGGTGCTGCGCGCCCGGATCGCCGCCGCCCGCTGGCAGTCACCCGAGCAGCTGTGCATGGAGGCGCTGCGGATCCTGCCGCCCGGGGACCGCGGCGACGACATCGCCCTGCTCGGCGCCTGCTTCGACGGCATTCCGGCCGGGGACGTCGCGCACTGGTACCTGCAGCCCCGCAACGAGACGCCGGGCCGGGCCCGCCGGCTGGCCGCGCACACCCTGCGCCGCTGGGGGCTGGACGAGCTCAGCGAGGCGACCGAGCTGATGGTCAGCGAGCTGGTCACCAACGCCGTCCAGCACGCGACGCGGCCGGTCACCCTGAGCCTGGTGCGCACCACCCGGCTGCGCTGCGAGGTGGGCGACGACAGTCCGCTACTGCCGCGCCCGCGCCGGACCGGCCCGGAGGACGAACGCGGGCGCGGGCTGCAGATCGTGGCCCGGTGCGCGGACCGCTGGGGCGCGACCCGGCTGGGCACCGGCAAGGTGGTCTGGTTCGAGCAGCGGCTGCCGCAGCCGTAGCCGGCCCGTCGGCCGCGCGCCCGCCGGAAGCGGGCCGGGTGCCCGGCGGAACGGGTTCCACCGGGCACCCCGACCGGGTGTCAGACCCCGGCCGGCTCCTTCACCGGCTGCTCCGTCAGCCGCGCGATCAGCTGCTCGCCCTCCATGTCCACCTTCGGCACGACCTTCTCCAGCCGCTTCGGGAACCACCAGGCGGCCTTGCCGAACAGCGCCATCGCGGCCGGCACCAGCGCCATCCGCACCACGAAGGCGTCCACCAGGACGCCCACCGCGAGGGCGAAGCCGATCGGCTGGACGATCGGGTCGTGGCCGAAGACGAAGGCGCCGAACACCGAGACCATGATCAGCGCGGCCGCCGTCACCACCCGGGCACCGCCCTTGACCCCGCCCACGACCGCCTCGCGCGGCGCCTTGCCGTGGACGTGCTGCTCCTTCATCCCGGAGACCAGGAACAGCTCGTAGTCCATCGCCAGTCCGAAGAGCACGCCGATCAGCAGGATCGGCACGAAGCTGACCACCGGGCCGACCTTCGGAACGTCGATCAGACCGTCCAGCCAGCCCCACTGGTAGACCGCGACCACCGCGCCCAGCGAGGCCCCGATGCTGAGCAGGAAGCCCAGCACCGCCTTGAGCGGGACGAGCACCGAGCGGAAGGCCAGCGCGAGCAGCAGCAGCGCGATGCCGACGATCACCGCGACGAACGGCGGCAGGGCCTGGCCCAGCTTGGTGGAGACGTCGATGTTGGCGGCGGTGGTGCCGGTGACCGCGATGTCCGCGCCGGTCGCCGACTTCAACTCCCCGCGCCGGTCGCGGATCTCGTCGACCAGCGCCCTGGTGTCCTCGTGGTCCGGGCCGGTCCGCGGGATGACGGGGACCAGGGCGGTCCGGCCGTCCTGGTCGACCTGCGGCGGCAGCAGCGTCCGGACGCCCTTCAGGGTCTGCAGCTCCGCTGCCACCCCCTGCACCGCCTGGTCGGGCCGCGGCGCGCCGTGGGCGTCCACGACCACCACCAGCGGCGCGTTGAAGCCCGGTCCGAAGCTGTCGCTGACCAGGTCGTAGGCCTTGCGCGCGTCCGTCCCGACGGCCTGCGAGCCGCCGCCCGGCAGCCCGAGGTCCAGGCTCGCCGCGGGCACCGCCATGACGCCGAGCCCGGCCAGTCCGACGAGCAGCACAGGCAGCGGGCGGCGGACCACGAAGCGGGCCCAGCACTCACCGGTGGTGGTCCTGCCGCCGGTGCGCAGCGCCCGCTTCCAGACCGGCAGCCGGTCGACGGCGCGGCCGACGAAGCCCAGCACCGCGGGCAGCAGCGTGATCGCGACCAGGACGGCCACCACGACCGCCCCGGACGCGGCCAGGCCCATCACGGTGAGGAACGGAACGCCCGCGACGGCCAGCCCGGCGAGCGCGACGACCACGGTCAGTCCGGCGAAGACGACGGCGCTGCCGGCGGTCGCGGTGGCACGGGCGGCGGCCTCCTCCGGCTCCAGGCCCTCGTCCAGGTGCCGGCGGTGGCGGAACAGGATGAACAGCGCGTAGTCGATGCCGACCGCGAGTCCGACCATCAGGGCCAGCACCGGCGCGGTGGTGATGATCTGGAACGAGCCGGTGAGCGCCAGCAGTCCGGCCATCGCCACGCCGACGCCGACCAGCGCGGTCAGCAACGGCAGCCCGGCCGCGACCAGCGTGCCCAGGGTGATCACCAGCACCGTCCCGGCGACCACCAGGCCGATCGACTCGGAGCCGCCCTCGATCTGGGCGAACGTGTTGTAGGCGTCGCCGCCGAAGGCCACGTCCAGTCCGGCCGCGCGGGCCGGTTCGGCGGCCGCCTTGACCGCGTCGCGCTGCCGGTCGGTGACGTCGGCGAGCTTGCGGTCGAAGGAGACCAGGGCGATCGCGACCCGCTGGTCCGGTGAGACGGCGCCGGTGGCGTACGGGTCGGGCACCGCGGCCACGCCCGGGACCTGGGCGATCCGGGCGACGGCCCGGCCGACCGCCTCGGCCGCCCCGGGCGCGGTGGCGCCGCCGGCTGCCGGGGCCGCGAAGACGACCTGGGCGGAGGCGTGGCCCTGTGCCGGGAAGGTGTCCTTGATCCGGTCCAGCGTGCTCTGCGCCTCGGTGCCGGGCACCTTGAACTCGTCGCTGGTCTTGCCGGCGAAGGCGCCCGCGGCCCCGCCGATCGCGATCAGCACGGCGATCCAGACGGCCAGGACGGCGCGCCGTCGCCGGAAGCAGAAGCGGCCCAGTCGGTACAGGTACGTGGCCATGGGCGGTCCCTCGGGGTCGGTCAGGGCAGGTCGCTCCCACCGTACGCGCAAGTTTGTCAGGCGACCAAGTCGAGCGACAGGTGCAAGCGACAGGATCGCCTGACACAGTTGCCCGACCGTGGCGATACCCTGACTGAATGGCTCACGTCCCCGCCTCCGAACGCCGCCCGCAACTGATCCAGGCCGCCATCGACCTGATGGCCCGGGAGGGGATCGCCGCCGGCAGCACCCGCGCGATCGCGGCCGAGCTGGGCGTGGCGCAGGCGACGGTGCACTACACCTTCGGCACCAAGAAGGACCTCTACCGGGCGGTGGTCGAGCAGCTGACCGCCGAGTTCATCGGCCACGTCCGCGACGCCTACCCCGGCGAGGGCTCCTTCGCCGAGCAGGTCAGGACCCTGGTCCACGCGCTCTGGGAGAGTTCCACCGGCCCGGACGGGCGCTGCGTGCTGCTCACCGAGTTCTCGGCACTGGCCATGCGCGACCCGGACCTGCAGGAGATCATGCGGGCCCTCCAGCAGGAGACCGAGGGCACCGCGACCGAGATGATCACCGCCCTCGCCGACGCGCACGGGCTGCGACTGGCCGCACCCGCCGAGGAGATCGCGGTCCACTTCCTGACCGGCTTCCACGGCCTGACCGACCGCTACCTGTCGCTGCGCGCCCCCGGCGAGCAGCCCGGCCCGGACACCCTGCGGGCCCTGGACGTGCTGGTGGCGACCGCGGTCGGGCTCTGCCTGGGCACGCCCGCCACCCCCGGGAACGCGTCCTAGGACGAAGCCGCCGGCTCCGGGGAGCCGACGATCCGGACCGGCAGCTCGACCAGCACCTCACGCAGCGCGGCCGCGAAGCGCTCGTACTCGGCGCCGCGGGCCGAGCCCGGGCGGACGGCCAGCCCGATCCGACGACCGGGCGGCGGGGCGGCGAAGCGGACGGCGGCCAGCCGGTCGGTGCGCCCGGCCTCGACGTCCAGTGCGGTGGCGGGCAGCAGGGTCACCCCGAGACCGCCGGCGACCAGCTGGACCAGGGTGGACAGGCCGGCCGCGCGGGTGGTCGAGCCGGTCGGGTCGGCGCCGACCTCGCGGCAGATGTCCAGCGCCTGGTCGCGCAGGCAGTGCCCCTCCTCCAGCAGCAGCACGTCCAGGTCGAGCAGTACGTCGCGCGGGACGTCGATCCGCCCGGCGAGCGGGTGGCCGGGCGGGGTGATCAGGACGAAGTCCTCGTCGAACAGCGGGATGTCCAGGGTCGGCGAGGTCCCGCCGGCCGGGAGCGCGAGCAGCAGGACGTCCAGGCGCCCGGCGGCCAGGCCCTCCAGCAGCGAGGGGGTGCGCTCCTCGTGGACGTGCAGCTCCAGCTCGGGGAAGCGGTCACGGACCAACCGCAGCACCGTGGGCAGCAGGTAGGGCGCGACGGTCGGGATGACGCCCAGGTGCAGCGGCCCGGTGAACGGGCGGCGGGCGGCCTCGACCTCCTCGGTGAGGGCCTGCAGCGAGGCGAGCACCTTGCGCGCGTGCCGGTGCACGCGCTCCCCCAGGGGAGTGACGATCACCCTGCGCGTCGTACGCTCTACCAGCTGCGCCCCCAGCGACTCCTCCAGCGCGGCGACCGCCCCGGAGAGCGCCGGCTGGCTGGTCCCGGTGGCGGCGGCGGCCTCCCGGAAGTGCCGGTGCTCGGCCACCGCGACGAAGGCCCGCAGCTGCGCGACGGTCGGGGTGCGGGGACTGCGGACGGTGGCGCTCGTCACAGTCGGGTCGGTCTTGGCCCCGGCGGACCGGCGGGATCCCGGCCGCGACGTGGGAGGTTCGGTACTGATAGCAATCTCCGATCAGACACATCCAGTGTAGCTATTTCCCCGATCAGTCCACGATGTGGAATCGTGATGCGTGTCCGGATTCCGGACAAAAGCTCCCCACACCTCATTTCAGGAGAAGCGAACGTGCTCACGATCGGTGACAAGTTCCCCGAGTTCGACCTCAAGGCCTGTGTCGACCTGGACGCCGCGAGCGCCTTCGCTGACATCGACCACAAGACCTACGAGGGCAAGTGGAAGATCGTCTTCTTCTGGCCGATGGACTTCACCTTCGTCTGCCCGACCGAGATCGCCGCGTTCGGCAAGCTGAACGACGAGTTCGCCGACCGCGACGCCCAGATCCTCGGCGTCTCCGGTGACTCCGAGTTCGTTCACCACGCCTGGCGCAAGGACCACAAGGACCTGCGCGACCTGCCCTTCCCGATGCTGGCCGACATCAAGCACGACCTGATGCGCGCCTGCGGCGTCGAGGGCGAGGACGGCACCGCCCAGCGCGCCGTCTTCATCGTCGACCCGAACAACGAGATCCAGTTCGTCATGGTGACCGCCGGCTCCGTCGGCCGTAACCCCAAGGAGGTCCTGCGGGTGCTGGACGCCCTGCAGACCGACGAGCTGTGCCCGTGCAACTGGACCAAGGGCGAGGACACCCTCGACGCCCAGGCCCTGCTGGCGGGCTGACCCATGGCCCTCGACGACCTGAAGGCCGCCCTCCCGGACTACGCCAAGGACCTCAAGCTCAACCTGGGCTCGGTCATCGGCAACTCCGACCTCCCGGCCCAGCAGCTCTGGGGCACCGTGCTGTCCTGCGCGATGGCCACCCGTAGCGCCGGCCTGCTGCGCGAGCTGGAGCCCGAGGCCAAGGCCAACCTCTCCCCCGAGGCGTACACCGCCGCCAAGGGCGCGGCCGCGATCATGGGGATGAACAACGTCTACTACCGGACGCTGCACCTGCTCTCCGACAAGGAGTACAGCACGATGCGGGCCGGTCTGCGGATGAACATCATCGGCACTCCGGGCGTCGAGAAGGTCGACTTCGAGCTCTGGTGCTTCGCCGTCTCGGCCATCAACGGCTGCGGCCAGTGCCTCGACTCGCACGAGGCCGTCCTGCGCAAGGCCGGCGTCGACCGCGAGGTCGTCCAGGCCTCGATGAAGATCGCCGCCGTCCTGCAGGCCGTGGCCGGTGTCCTCGACTCCGAGGCCGCCCTCGCCGCCGTCACCGCCTGACGCACCCGGCACCACGAGCGGGCCCCTCCCGGACACCACGTCCGGGAG
>NZ_JBHWCL010000135.1:0-27150 GCF_042735125.1 Kitasatospora sp. NPDC059599
GTACAGGACCGGCGCCCCGGCGCGGTCGAGCACGCCCGCGTCCTTCGGCAGCCGGCCGAGCCGGGGCCGCAGGGTCACCGCGATCACCAGCACCATCGCGCTGGGGTACCCGCCGGTCGC
The DNA here is from genome assembly GCF_042735125.1 of Kitasatospora sp. NPDC059599. Taxonomy (NCBI): domain Bacteria; kingdom Bacillati; phylum Actinomycetota; class Actinomycetes; order Kitasatosporales; family Streptomycetaceae; genus Kitasatospora; species Kitasatospora sp. NPDC059599. The sequence goes on from NZ_JBHWCL010000135.1 coordinate 121, forward strand.
CCTGGTCGTCACCGACGCGGGACCGGTCGCGCTGGCCAACGGGCAGCAGGTGGTCGTGGACCTGTCGGCCGAGGTCTGGCGGGCCTCCTGGTGGACCGTCCCCGCCACGGCAACCACGGGGACGGCTGGCGCGAGTAGACGACGCCGTACCGGTCCTCGCGACCACGCTGGAGCTGCCGGCCGAGCACGGGCCGCTCGGCCCGGTGTGGTGGCGCTACGGCCGCCCCGGCCGACATTCCCTGAGCGACGCGCTCGACAACCCGGACAACCATGCCGCCTACGACCAGCGCCAGGCCGCCCGGGAGAGGAGAGCCAGCCAGGCCCACCGCGACCTGATGCGGACCCTGGCCTGCGCCGACTGCGGACAGGTCCCGAAGGAGGAGAGCACCCGGGAGTACGGCCTCCACGGCCGCGAGCAGCGGATCCGCTGCCCCGGCGGCCGCTGCCGGCCCTGCCGCGAACAGCACCAGCAGCAGCGCGAGCAGGAGCAGGAGTGGGAGGCCATGGCCCAGGCGCGGCTGGAGGCCTCCCGGGAGGCGAACGCCGCGCTGCGTCCGTGCTGGACGTGCCGGGGTTCGATCGGCGGGAAGGCGGGCTCGGGGCTGGAGCTGCGGGGAGAAGGCCGACCCGGGCCGGCTGGAGTGCCCGCAGTGCGCCGGCGACCGGGAGACGGAGAAACCGGGCCCGTTGGTGCGGCCCGCCCCGACCAAGCGCGAGCAGGTCGCCGCCTTGGTCTCCGCTCCGGATGATCCGTGGTGGGAGGACCGGACGCTGCACCCGAAGCGCTACTCGGCGAAGGTCGGCGTGTGTGACCTGAAAGGGAAGGGTCTCTTGCTACCGGGCCGGGGCTCCGGAGGCGACGCCGGGGGCATTCGACCTGCGTACCTTGACCTTGGTCTTGGTCAGCCGCGTGAGCGCGGCCGTGACGTCGGCGGCCTGAGCGTCGGTGAAGGCCCTCTTGAGGAGGGTCGCGGCCACGGGCGCTCCGCTCGGCCTCTTCACCAGGATCGACCAGGCCAGGGGAGTGTCCGTGGCTCGGGTGACCGACGTCCACGGGAACCTCAGCTCCCCGGACGCCGTACGGATGACGGCCTCCTGATCAGTCATCGCGACCGATGTGGGGCCCGCCTGGCGCTGGGCGGAACGAGAAGCGAGCTTCTTGGCAACCACTGTGATGTTCTGGACCTGGAGCAGGCAGGCGATGAGCGCGGCGATCGCGAAGAGGACACTGCCCGCTGCGAGGCAGAGCAGTGAGAGCAGCAACCAGGCGCTGGCGACCGCCCAGCGCACTGCCGGTGCAGGGAAATTGGCTCTCACCGCGGTGGCGAGCTCCTCAGGTGCTGCGTCGTACTCCACCTGGACGTTCACGTTTCGTTCCTTTGTTCGCGAGGGCACATCATGGCTGGGGCACCGAACCCGGCACAAGTACGATGCGGCAGCCCCGGATGGGACGCCTACGACCTGTGCCAGAGGGCCCGCGAGACGAAGGCCCGCCAGGCCCACCGGGAGCTGATGCGGGCCCTGGCCTGGGCCGACTACGGCCAGGTCCCGAAGGAGGAGGGCACCTACGAGTACGGGTTCCACGGACAGTGGACCCGCCGCACCGGCGGCCGCTACCCCCTGCCACGACACGCACGAGGAACGCCAGGAGAAGGCCGCAGTCGTGGCCCGCAAGCACTTGGAGAAGGCCCGGGAGACCAACGCCGTGCTGCGGACGTGCCGGACGTGCCGGGGCCCGATCGGCGGAGAGGCGGGCTCTCCGCCGGAACTCCTTGGGAAGGCCGGCCCGGACCGGCTGGAGTGCCCGCAGTGCGTCAGCGAACGGGAGGTGGAGGAGCTGGGCCCGTTGGTGCTGCCCGCCCCGACCAAGCGGGAGCTGGTGGCCGTGCTGGTGTCCGCCCCGGACGATCCGTGGTGGGAGGACCGTGTGCTCCACGCGAAGCTCTACCCGGCGAAGGACCGCCGGGTGTGACCTGTTGGTGTTGTGGGGTGTGTTCTGGCTTCTTGCGCGGGGTTGTCCGGACCTTTGGTTTGTGCCTGTTGGGGGTGTGGGTCGGGGTGGTGGCGGGGCGGGGCTTGGTGACTGTGGGTGGTGGCGGGTGGGATCGGGGGCCCTGTCGGCCTGTCGGCCTGTCGGCCTGTCGGCCTGCCGGCGGTGCCGGTGGGGTGCTGTTGGGTGTGTATTCGGGTGTGAGTTCCGCCGGGTATTGCGTGTTGCTGGTCTTGTGGATTGGTTGCCGGTGGTGGTCTGAATTCGGGTGGAATTGCGGTGGCGTGGGTGGTGGCGGGGGGTCGGTGTTCGGTTTGGTGGGGGTGGGGCTGGGCCCTCGTCCCTGTACCTGCAGCCGGGTAGCTGCTGTCAGGGCCGGGGGCGGTTGGGCTGTGCCTGCTGCCGTGCCCGCTGCTCGGGGCGGGGCGCTGCTGCGCGCTCGCGCCGCCGTGTCCGTCGGCGGTGCCGTGCTGCGCCGCCGTCCTCGCGCGGCCGCCGTCCTCGGGGTCCGGCACTTGGCCGTTGTTCTGGCAGCTGTTCCCGTCCCGGGCCAGCCTCGGCGCCCGCCGAGTGGGTGCCCGGCCCGGGTACCCGCCCGTCCGGCTGCGCCCCTGGTCCGTCAGGCCCGGCCGCCCGCAGGGCCGCGGCTCTGCGCACGCTCCTGGCCGCCTGGCCGCCCAGCCCGCCAGCCGCCAGCCGCCCGGCAAACCCGGCAAACCCGCAGGAACGTCCTGGAAGCCACAGCCCGAGCGGCGGGCTTGGCGTCCGTGGCGGGGGGATCGACGTCACCCGCGACCTGTCGAGCCGTGCCGGCGCAGAACGGATCGGGGGTCGGGGCGGGCACCGTGAGACGTCGGCGCCGACGGGCTCCACCCCGAAGTCGTGCCGCAGCCGAGCGGAGCGACCAGGCACAACGTCAAAGGCCGCTTGCACGCCCGCGGCGCTCGGTGGCGGCGCGGGCGAACAACCCCGGGCCACACCCGCCACGGGGGGCCGCCGGCCGCGGGCTGCGGGCCGTGCATGCCGGGTTGGGAATTGGGTTTCCCTGTACTTCAAGTCGTAGGACCCGGATCACCTTGACCAGTTGGTGCCGATTCCGCTGTCCGGGCCGACCGAGAAGACGTCGATCCGGTTCGGGTTGTGGGAGTGTGCGCTGATCGTGCCCGGTGTGTGGGCCCTGGGTGGCGTGACCGGGATCGGGGTGTGCCGTAGTAGGCGGTCCCACCGGTTGGCGCCGATTTCCACGACTGAGCGTCGCCTGACTACGGCTGCCGTCCGGTGCCGGGTTCGGCGCCAAGCCCGTCCAAGCTCTCGGCCGGCTCCGCGTATTACCCAGTGTCGCCAACGAGCCCCCGCTGATCGGCTACGGGCTTCGACGTGGTGCTTGCCCGACAACGAGGCTGTCCGGAGCCCGTCCGCCCGTACCGTGTGCGGGGCCCGCCGCTCGGCCTCCTCCAGTCGGCCGGACTCGGCCGGCTGCTCTCACCCAACTTCCCAGGACCGGACCTTCTGTGACGCTCAGCCACCTGGACGGGTGTGGACGGACCAGGCATCCGGGCTGCGGCAGCATGGCGAACTGGGTCCGGTCATGGGAAGTCGGATGTGTCTGGTCAGCTCAGGTTGAGCTGCCAGTACGCGGTTTCGCGGGAGTTTCAGCTGACCGGGGATGCCGGAGGGCTGTGCCGCAACCGGACGGGTCGTGCCCGTGGGTTCTCACAGGCAGTGGGGTCGGGGACGTCCGGGTGGGGCATGGCGTGCGCGCACTGCTGCAGGCCGGTGCCGCTGCCCGAGGAGGCCGTACGCATCCAGGGCCCGGGATCCAGCAGCGGGCCGAGCGGCGCCGGGCGGGCCGGCCCGTGGAGCCCGCGACGTTCGGCAGGTGGCTCCCGCGGGCATGCCCATCCTGCGTGGCCGCACCGCCGTCCTGTGGCAACTCGTTCTGCAGGCACCCGCGTCCGTGGTCGCCGGGATGCTCGGTTTTCACACCGTCCACGCCGAGGTCCTCGCCGATGAGACCGGCAGCGCCTGGTGGAAGGACGTCCCCGGCGACCATGGACGGTGATCTCACAGGCCCTCAGGTCCTTGAGCGTTCGGGGCGGGGAGCCGCTGCGTGTCGGCGCCGAAGGGAAGGAAGACGGTGCGGGTGGCGAGGAGCCAGGTGCCGTCGGTGTTGCGGAAGGTGTCTTCGTAGTGGCCGACGTTCGCCGGGAGACGGGGCTCGATCATTCCGCCGGTGTAGCCGTCGACCCGGTAGGTCGTCAGATACGAGACGGCGCGGGCCGTCGTCGCGGACTCCACTGTGACCAGAATGTTCGTCATCAGGCGGCGCGAGAGCCTGTCTTCCGGGCGCGAGGCGAAGTATGCACGCAGGGCCTCGCGACCCTCGATACGGCGGTCGCCGAAAGGCCAATGCCAGACGCCGTCGGGCGTGAACAGCTCGGCCACCGAGCCCGGCTCACCAAGGTCGAGGCGATGAATGAAGTCCACGATGATCCGCTCGCAGGCGTGTTCCGCGAGTATCCGGTCGATCGGGGCGATGATCTCGTCGTCCATGCTCCTTTCTACCAGCCCCAACAGGCGGCCGGGCAACGGCTTTTCGGCGTACCCGCGAGGCCGACACGCAAGAGGGCGGACCCGACGGGCCATGCCTGTCAGGGATGAAGGCCGAAAGACCCGAGGCAGGCCACGGGCGCTCGCTCGGATCATCCGGCAGATGGCGACAGTCGAGCGATCAGTGCAGCGGCGGGAATTCTCGCGTGCGTCCGCCGGGGACTTCGGCCTCAACGACGACACGGAGTGACCCGGATCAATCCGCTGCCAGGGAACTCGGACCACTCGATCACAGGCTCCTGCCGGCACCGGACCCCGCGAGGAGGCCGTACGCCTGTGGGCGGGAGGGATCGCGGTCGCCCGTGGCCGGCCTCAGGAGGTGCGACGCTTCCGGGCACCGGTGAACCGCCGGGAGACATCCGGGGGCCGCCTGACCTTCTACGGCCTCGAAGCGGACGGGAATACGAGCGGCACGGGACAGGGCCCGACTGGTAGAAACACGGCAGTCCGACACCTCGTCACCACCGTTCTCCCCCGGAGTGCGCCATGCCCGAATCCGAGCCGTCCTTCCTGATGGCGGTCGAGGACGTCTTCGGGTACCACCCCCACGGGACGTACGTCACCGGCGAGGTCCTGCAGGGCGTCGTGCGGGTCGGGGACGAGCTGGAAGTCGTCGGCCTCCTGCCCGCCCGCCGCATCACAGCCGACACATTCGGAACATTCGGGGTGTTCCGCAGGCAGCTGACCGAGGCCCGGGCCGGCCGGGACATCGCAGTCCTGATCCCCGGCATCAACCGCACACAGGTCGCGGTCGGCCAGGTCCTCGCCACCCCGGGCACGGTCCGGCCGCACGGCCGGCTGCGGGCGACACTCCACGCGGACACGGCGCCCGGCACATCACTCCACCTGCGCTTCGCGCAGCGGTCGGAGGTGGTGGAGGCGACGGTTCACCTGCCCGAGGGCACCGACGCACCCGCGCGCGACCGGCCCGTCGAGATCACCCTGGACCGTCCGGCCGTCTTCGACCAGGGCACGGAGTTCAGCGTGGTGACCCAGACCCGCGACGTCATCACGAGCATCCGCCACCTCGGCACCGGCCTGGTCACCGAGGTGCTCGACTGACACCGTCCCGAGGCCGTTGTCGCGGCGCGGTCCTTCTGCCTAGTGATGGTGTCTCGAGCCGGTAGGGCCTTGATGCCGCGCCGGCAGCCGGCCCGCTTGAGGACGGCGGCGATCTGCGGGCGGGTCGGACGTGCGGCCCTGAACGGGGTGGGGGCGGTCTTGAGGAACTCGCGAGCCTCGGGCCGGCACAGGCCGTTCTTCCACGCCTCGAAGGCGGTCAGGGCCGAGGGGTGTACTCGCGCGGCAGGGTGCGGAGCTGGTCGGCCGTCTGCTGCCGGTTCCGGACGGCGTCCTGCTGGGCGCGGGCCAGGGCGGTGACGGCTCGGGCGAGGTCGCTGTCGTCGGGCAGAGGCGGCCGGTGGGGGTGCATGTCGGTGCGCAGGATGTTCGCCGGGACCATGGCGTCGCCGGGGTCGGGCTTCTTGCGGGAGACGGCGTGCCGGTCGCGGTAGCGGGCGGCGGCCATCGGGTTGATCGCGAACACCTTCCGCCTGCCGGTCCGCGGCACCGTGCGGGAGGTCTCGATCGCGGCGGGGATCGGGGTCTCCTCGGTGTCGCCGTACTCGGCGAGCAGATCCAGCAGCAGCTTGTGGCCGGCCGTGTCGTCGGTGATGTGCCGCTCGGCCGGCATCTACGCCTCGGTGGGGTGCGTCAGGCCGTTCAGGATGAGGGCGAGGCCTGCCTCGAACGCCGACTCGTGGTCGATCGCCGGCAGGTCGGCCGGTAGGTCCGCGCCGACATGGGGACCGGTGTCCGCCTGCTCCTCCAGGACGCTGCCGACGGTGAAGCGGCCTGCGGTCAGCATTGCCGTCTGCGCATCCTGCTGAGGCATGCCGGAGGCCGTGAGGAATGCCATTTTGTGCCGGATCCGGTCGAGGTCGCCGGTGGGGGTGCTGCCGGCGTGGAGCCGTGCTCCGTCCCGGCGCATCAACAGGGTGCGTCTGAAGCTGCGCGTGTTGTCCGCGAACCAGTCGCGCCAGTCGTCGCCGGGCATCGGCAGGGGTGCGGCGGCATGGGGCGCCATCGCCGCCTCCGCCATGGCGGCGAGGAGGTCCTTCTTGGTGCGGAAGTGCCAGTAGAGCGACGGCTGTTCGACGTTCAGTCGCTTCGCCAGCCTTCTCGTGCTGACGCCGTCCAGTCCGGCCTCGTCGAGCAGGCCGAGCGCCTCGGCGATGACGGCCTCGCGGTTCATCTTGGTCACATTGACAATCTATCGCCGATAGATGAGCCTGGAAAGGAATCTTTCACTGATAGATTTTGGGGGGATGGGCATGACGCGGGGATCGGGCGAGCAGACCCTGAGGGTTCTCGTCGCCGGCGGTGGAATCGCGGGGCAGGCCCTGGCCTTCTGGCTGACCCGGGGCGGCCACCGGGTGACCGTCGTCGAACGCTTTCCGGCACTGCGGGCCACCGGGGCCCAGGTCGATCTGCGGGGGCAGGGCATCGAGGCCGTCAAGCGGATGGGACTTCTCGACGCCGTCCGAGGCGTACTCGTCGACGAGGCCGGCGTCGCCCTCGTCGACGCACACGGCAGGCCCAAGGCGACGATCATGGCCAACACCTCGGGGAAGGGCCGGCAGACCCTCACATCCGAGTACGAGATCATGCGTGGTGACCTGGTACGCATCCTGTACGACGCCGCCAAGGACGGCACCGAGTACGTCTTCGGCGTCAGCGTGGACGGCTTCGAGCAGGACGCCCACCAGGTCATCGGGCACTTCTCCGACGGATCCTCCGCCGAATTCGACCTCCTGATCGGCGCCGACGGACAGGGATCACGCATCCGGCGAGCGATGCTCCCCGACGGCCTCGACCCCTACCGGCGGGTGGGCATCCACATGGCCTACTGGTTCGTTCCGCGCATCGCGTCCGACAGCAACATCCGCGACACCTACATGGTCCCGGGCGGCCGCCAGATCATGCGCCGCAGCCACAACCCGACCGAGACCCAGGTCTACTTCGTCCTGCGGGAAGAATCCCAGGAAGCCTCGGCGATCCACCGGGCACCCGTCGAGCGCCAGCGGGAATTCTGGACGAGCAGGTTCCGTGACGCCGGATGGCAGACCGAGCGCTTCACCGAAGGCATGAGGACCAGCCCGTTCTTCCACTCCCAGGAGATCGTCCAGGTCCGCACCGACACCTGGTCGAAGGGCCGCGTCGTCCTGGCCGGAGACGCCGCGCACTGCGCCTCCCCCTACAGCGGCATGGGCGTCTCCGGCGCCCTGGTCGGCGCCCACGTCCTGGCCCGAGAGATCAACCGGCACCCGGGCGACCTGCCGACCGCGCTGACGAACTACGACCGCGCGCTGCGGCCCTTCGTCGACGCCATCCAGGGCGAAGTCAACCCGCGCCTGCTGCGCCTGGGCATGCCGATGACCCGGCGTGCGATCGATTTCTTTCAAGCCACCGCCGGGCTGGCCTGCTTCCTGCGTGTCCCCGGCCTCGCCGCGCGCCTCTCGGCGCAGGAACGCGGCGGCAACTGGCAACTCCCCGAGAACCCGGCACCGACCACCACCGCCTGAAAGCGACTGCGCAGCTCGCACCGGCGGTCGCCATGACCATGCCCGGCCGGCGGCGCGAACTGCGGCAGGACGAGACTCCTGTCCACAGGCTGCGCGTTGGCGGGCCCGGCACATGGGCGTCGCCGCAGGCGCCCTTGACCGGGGAGCACGCCGTGCTCACACCACGAGCAGACGACCCCGGCCGGCAGCGTGCGTGTTGTTCCTGGCGGCTTGTTTCATGGCCGGGCCTGGTCTGGTTTGTCGGGGCTTCCTGTTCCGTCACGGTGTCCCGCGGGGGCCGTGTGGCCGGGAGTTCTTCGCTGCGGGTGCCGGGGTCCGCCGGGGGCGGTGGCCGGGCGGTGGGGGCTGGGGTGTGTGGCGGACGGGTCCGGGCCGTGCTCTGCCCGTTTGCCCGCTTGCCGGCCGGTCTGTCCGCTTGCCCGTCCGTCCGCTTGCCGGCCGGTCTGTCCGCCTGCTTGTGGTGGCGGGGTGGCGTTGTGGTGGATGGGTCGGTGTGTCGGGTTGGTGCGGGTTCCGGGGGTGTGCCGGGTCGTTGCGGGCCGGGCTGCCGGCTGCCGGCTGTCCGGGGTGGCTGTGCGGGCCGGTCCTGTGCGTGTGGGGCGACGCCGAGGGGCCCGGTGCGCGTGGTGTGCGCTCCGGGCCCTTCGGTGTCGGCCCCGCGGGGTCCCGGACTCGGCTTGTGGCGTGTGTCGCGGGGGCGTGGGGCGGGCGGGCCGGCGGGTGTGGCCGGCCGGCCGTCGCGGGTTTAGTAGTTGTGGTGGATCTGCCAGTAGGCCCAGGCCTGGTTGGGGCTGCCGTAGCGGCCGTTCATGTAGTCGTAGGCCCACTTGATCTGGGTGGCGGCGTTGGTCTTCCAGTCGGCGCCGGCGGAGGCCATCTTGTTGCCGGGCAGGGCCTGGGCGAGGCCGTAGGCGCCGGAGGAGGGGTTGGTCGCGGTGACGTTCCAGCCGCTCTCGTGGGAGATGATCTGGTCGAAGGAGGCGAGCTGGTCGGCGGGGACGATGCTCGCGGCCAGCGACTGCGGCGTGGAGGCCGAGGCGGCGGTGGGGACGACGGCGGCGCCGATCGCGGCGATGCCGACGGCGGCGGTGAACAGGGCGGCGGACTTGCGCATGCGGGTGGTGATCACGGGCATGTGGGAGTTCGACCTCAATCGTGGGGGTGCCTGGTCCCGCGGCTCGGCGGGCCCGGGAGGGCCGGCGGGCGGGGCTGGGCACCGGGGTGGTCACGGGTGGTGACCACCGGACGGGAGTGCGGCAGCGGATCGGACCGCCGCCGCAGCTGGCGACTGAGCCATTGTTAGCCGGGCCGGGGCCCGGCTCCAAGGGCCCCCGCTACGACGCGTCGTCGTAGTGAAGGGGTGGTGGGTGCGCCTGCCGGGGGCGGGCCGGTACCCGCCACCGACCCGGTCAAACCTCACCAAAAACAGACATTCAGGGCAATTTGCTTGGGCGTGGCCTGCGGAAACACCGGGAACCCCGCCATGACCACGGGAACGCGGCACCGCCCCGGGCGGGCCGGGCGGACACGCCGCCGGGGGCGGGAGGGTGGTCCACTAGGAAGGGTAGGAGTTGCGTGAAGCGCGTGATGACCGTCACGAGCCGCCCCCGTCCGGAGCCCGTTGCGACGGGATCCAGCTCACACCACGGTCACTTTCCGTGATCGTCTTGTCGCGTCGGCACCCGGTCCGGGCGAGGCGGCTCGCGCCGGTGTCGGGGTGGCGTGGCTTCCGGTGGCTGCCGGCCTGATCGGTTTCGGCGTCGGGCATCGTGGGCGGATTCCGCTACGGCGGTTTCCCGGTGCCGGTGCTCCGGCTCGCTGTGCCCGTACCGGACGGCGGGGTTGCTCGTTCTCGGGTGTGGTGTCGACGGGAGGGAGGCCGCCGGTGTTGCCGGGGCGGTGCCGGGCCGGTGGGGGCGGGGGTTCCTCGGTGGTGCCCTGGCCGGAACACGGCCCGCTGTTCGGCCCTGCTCGCCGCTGTTCGGCTCTGGCGGTCCGGTGGTCCGGGGTGCCGAGCAGCGTCTGCCGCAAGCCCTCTGCCTGGCGGTGCCGGGTGCAGGGGCGTTGCGGCCGGCGGGGGTGTGGCCGGCGAGGGTGTGGCTGGTGGGGCGTTGGTGGCCGACCAGCAGCCGCCGTCCACGTACGCCGAACCGTTCAGGCGCACCGGCGCGGACCGGCCGGGGATGGCGCGGGAGGCCATGCCGGCGTCGGCGACCGCGACCGCCGGGGCGTCCGGGTCGCCGAAGACCACCCGGTGGCCGCTGCGGTGGTCCACGGCCGCCACCCGCAGCGGCGAGCCCGCCGCCGACACGGCCCCGCCACCCGCGTCCGGGGACGGCCCGGTCCGGTTCGGGGCCGCGTTCGGGTCCGGGAGCCGGCCGTCGCTTGTCGGGGAGGGTGGTGTCGCGGTGACGGGTGGTGTCGGGTCGTTGTCGGGTCCGGGGTCGTGGCCGGGCGGGTGCTGTTCCGGTGTGCCCGGTGAAGGGGCCGGGGGCGTCGCCGGTGTGGGTGGTGCCCGTCTCGTGGTCCGTGTCGTCGTTGTCTGTCCGCGAGCGGTGACGGGGCGGTGGTTTCGGGTGTTGTGGGTGGACGGTGCTGTGGTGGTCCCGGCCGGTGTGGGGGGAGCCGGCCGGGGCCGCTCGTGTCGCTGGGTCGGTGCCGGGCCGGCCGGCGTGTGGGTTCTTTGGCGGCGTCCCCGGGCCGGTGCACGGCACGGCTGCCCGGCCCCGGCAGTCCGGTGGTGTCGGGGCCGGGGTGTGCTCCGGCCTGTCGGCGTCCCGCGCGGAGTCCCGCCGCGTGCTGTGCCGTGCCGGGCTGCGTCCGTGCCCGTGCCCGTGCCGCGTGCCGTGCTGCAGGGCTGCGTCTGGTGGGTGCTCGGTGGTGGGCCCGGCCCCGGATGCCACGGTGCCGGGTGCCGGACGTCCGAAGGTGCCGGACGCCAGGCTGCCGGGGTGCCGTGGGAGTCCCGCGCGTCCGGGCTGCTCCGGTGCCGTGCCCTCGCCTGCCCGGCCGTGCCGTGTCGGGCTGCGCCCGGCGGGTTCCGGATGTCAGGGCGCGAAGGCGCCGGCTGCGGGTGCAGAAGGTGCCGGACGCCGGACGTCCGAAGGTGGCGGACGCCGGGCTGCCGGGTGTGGGGTGTCGGTGGGTCAGATCCAGTCGCGTCGTACCGCTTCCGCGCCGGCCTGGAAACGACTGCGTGCGCCGAGTTGGTCCATCAGTTTCGCGATGATCCGCCGGGCGGTACGCACCGACACACCCAGCCGGCGGCACAGGACTTCGTCGGTCATGCCGTCGGCGAGCAGGGCGAGTACCTCGCGTTCCTGGCCGTTGAGTTCGTCGAACGCGTCACCACCGGGTTCCTGGTCCAGGGGGACACCACGGGCCCAGAACTGGTCGAACAGCGCGTACATCCCGGTGACCGTTCCCGGTCCGTGGAGGACCACCGCGCCCTGGTCGGAGCGTTCCGGGTTGACCGGGACCACGGCGATCTTCCGGTCCATGATCAGCATCCGCAGCGGCAGGCTCGGCACGGTCCGGGTCTGCCCGCCCGCCGAGCCCAGCCAGCCCGCGTACTCGGCGGTGGCCCGGTCCTTGCGGATGCTGTCCACGTACAGAGTGCGGATACGCACCCCGCGGGCCAGCAGTTCCTCGTCGAGGGGGCGGGCGGCGGCCAGGTTCTCCGGGCTCTGCGCGCCGCCCGGCGCGAAGGCCAGCAGTTCGTGTTCGACCTCGCCGGTGAGTTTGCGCAGCCGGTCGCGTACCGCTTCGACGCCCGGCAGCTGTTCCACGTACGCGACCGGGGACTCGCGGCGCAGGTCGGCGTGGTCGGCGATCAGCGCGGCGGCGGCCACCCGGCTGCGTTCGATCTGCTGCTGGCGTTCGAGGAGTTCGGCCTGTTCACGGGCGAGGAGCATCTCCAGGCCCACTTCGGGGCTGACCACGTGCAGGCCGCGTGACCCGCTGCGGGTGGGCCGCAGCAGGGACAGGTCGGCGAGCCGGTCCCAGGCCTCCTGGATCTCCTCGACGGAGCTGCCCAGCCGCTCCGCAAGCTCCGGGAGGCCGAGTTCCGGATAGGCCAGCATCTGCCGGTACACCTGCTCGGAGAAGGTGTCCAGCCCAAGACTCGTCAGCATGCGCCCCCCCGGGCAACGTTCGAACGCCATCCCACCGATGGTCTGGTCCACGATCGTAGTGGCCGTCGAAAAGCGCAGCTTACGGCCTCGCTAGGCTGTCCGGAAAAGGCCCGCTCCAAGGGAGGAAGTCCGTGACACCCGTGCAGCCGCGATCCGTCGGGGAGTACCAGGAACTGCTGGAACGGGGGCTGTCCCTGGACCTGACCCGGGGCAAGCCCTCGCCCCGGCAGCTCGACCTGTCACAGGACCTGCTGTCACACGCCGTCGGTCACACCGCGGCCGACGGCACCGACTGCCGCAACTACGGCGGCCTGCAGGGCCTGCCCGAGCTGCGGGAGATCTTCGCCGACCTGCTGCGCGTGCCCGTCGCGCAACTGGTCGCACTGGACAACTCCAGCCTGGCCCTGATGCACGACAGCCTGGTCCACGCGATGCTCAGCGGGGTGCCCGGCTCCGAGCGCAGCTGGGCACGGGAACCGGAGATCGCCTTCCTGTGCCCGGTCCCCGGATACGACCGGCACTTCGCGCTGTGCGAGCGCTTCGGCATCCGGATGATCCCGGTCCCGATGACGCCCGACGGCCCGGACCTGGACGTGGTCGAGGACCTGGTGGCCGGCGACGACCGGATCAAGGGCATCTGGTGCGTGCCCAAGTACAGTAACCCCGACGGCGCCTGCTACAGCGACGAGACCGTGCGCCGCCTGGCCCAGATGCCGACCGCCGCGCCGGACTTCCGGATCTTCTGGGACAACGCCTACGCGGTCCACCACCTCACCGACGAGGAAGTCGAACTCGCCGACGTGCTGGCGGCCTGCGCCGAGGGCGGCCACCCGGACCGGGCGTTCGTCTTCGCCTCCACCTCGAAGGTCACCACGGCCGGCAGCGGCGTGGCCTTCTTCGGCTCCTCCCCCGCCAACGTGGCCTGGCTGCTCGGCCACACCGGCAAGCGCACCATCGGCCCCGACAAGATCAACCAGCTGCGGCACGTCGCCTTCCTGCGCGACGCCGACGGCGTACGCGCCCACATGCGCCGCCACCGCGACCTGCTGCAGCCCAAGTTCGAACTCGTCGAGCGCATCCTGCGCGAAGAGTTCGGCGACCACCCGGCGGTGCACTGGTCCCGGCCCAAGGGCGGCTACTTCGTGTCCCTGGACGTCCCCGGGGGCTGCGCCCGCGAGGTGGTCCGGCTGGCCGCAGCGGCCGGCGTCGCACTGACCCCGGCCGGTGCCACCCACCCGTACGGCGACGACCCGGCCGACCGGACCATCCGGATCGCCCCCAGCTACCCCGAGCCGGCCGACCTGGAGACCGCGCTGCGGGCACTGGCGGTCTGTGTCCGCGAAGTCCTCGCAGCACAGCAGCAGGAGGACTGACCCACACCCGGACGGGGGCCCGGGCCCACCGTCCCCGTCCGGGCTCGGGCCCACCCGGAACCCGACCGGCACCATGGCCGGGCAGGGGACGAGCGCAGCGGCGGCCGTCGGATCCACGGCAGCTCCCGGCCCGTTCCCAGGGCGCGGTGGGCCGGCGGCCGGTCCCTGTCCGCGTCCGGGGTGGTCGGAGCGGCGGGTCCCGGCTCGTTTCCGGGCCGGCCCGGGACCCTGGCCTACGCCGTACCCGGACGGATGCGCGCCGGCCTGTGGCTGGTCGGATCGGTGGCTGCTCCTGGCCCGTTCCCAGGGTGCGGTGGGGCCGGCGGCGGCCGGTCCTGGCCCCTTTCCGGGCACCCGTAGGACCTGGCCTGTGCTGCGCCCGGGTAGGTGTGGTCGGGACGTACGGTCGGGACGATTGGGCTGCTCCTGGCCCGATTCCGTTGTGCGGCCGGGCCGGCAGCCCGTCCTCACCTGCGGCCGGGTAGCCGGAGTATGCGGGCCCGGCCTGCTTCCGGGCCGACCCCGGACCTGGCCTGTGCCGCGCCCGGGTAGGTGTGGCCGGGACGGTGGTTGGGACGGCCGGGCTGCTCTTTGCCCGGGCCCGGGGTGCGGTGCGGCCTGGCCGGGGTGCGGCAGGGCCGGCCGGTGGCCTGTCCTCGCCGGTCGGATCGGTGGCTACTCCCGACCCGTTCGCGGGATGCGGTCGGACCGGCGGCTGGTTTTTTCCCGCGGCCGGGGTGGCCGGAGCAGCCCGGCCCTGGCCCGTTTCCGGGCTGACCCCCGGACCTGGCCTGTGCTGCGCCCGGGCGGGTGTGGTCGGGACGTACGGTCGGGACGATTGGGCTGCTCCTCACCCGGGCCCGGGGTGCGATGTGGCCTGGACCGGGCTGCGGCAGGGCCGGCCGGTGACCCGTTCTCGCCTGGTTCCGGGCACCCGTAGGACCTGACCTGCACCGTGGCCGGGTGGGTGCGAGCCGGGGTGCGGCCGGACCATCGGCTGTTCCTCGCCCGACTCCACGCGGTGGGGCCGGGGGCTGGTTCCGGCCCGTTTCCGGGTCGGTCCGGGACCTGACCCGTGCTGCGCTCGGGAGGGTGCGGCGTGGCCCCCGCCCGGGCCGGCCGGTGGCCCGATCTCACCCGGGTCCGGGGTGGTCGGGACGACCGGGTTGTTTCTCACCCGCACCCGCACCCGGGTCCGGGGTGGCGGGAGCGGTGGGTCCTGGCCCGTTGCCGGGCGCTCGTGGTCCTGACCCGTGCTGCGCCCGTTGACCCGGTCCGTGCTGTGTCCGGGCCTGTGCTGCGCCCCGGCCCGGGGCGCGGGGCGCGGGGCGGGTGGTGTTCGTGTTCCGGGGTGGTCAGATCAGTGGGCTGTCGTGGTCGGGGTTCAGGGTGACGTGGAAGCGGAGTGTGGTGGTGGCGGTGCGGGCGCGGGTGAGGGCGGTGGGGGCGTCGGGGCCGTGGGCGCGGGCGAGGGCGAGGCGGGCTGCGGAGGAGTCGAGTGGGGCGAGTTCGGTGCCGGGTTCGGCCAGTGGCCGGACTTCGGACACGCCGTGGCCGGCGCGTGCCTGGTCCAGGCCGTCGATGGCGTTCAGGGTGCCGGGGGCGGTCGGGCGGGCGAACCACACGGCTTCGTACCGGGGTGTGGTGGCGGCTGCGGTGGCGAGTTCGGCGCGTAGTTCGGCGAGTACGGGCAGGCCGAGGACCTGGCGGACGGTGTGTCGTTCCAGGTCGATGCCGAGGGCTGCGTGGACGAGGGCGGGGATCTCGTCGCCGCCGAGGCGGATGTGGGTTTCGATGGTGCGCGGGCCGTCGTCGGTGAGGACGACTTCGGTGTGGGTGGGGCCGAAGCGGATGTCCAGGGCGTCCAGGACGGCCGTGACGTGGCGGGTGATCGCTTCGTGGTCGGCCTGGGCGAGTGGGGCGGGTACGACGTGGCCGAGTTCGACGAAGGTCTGGGGATCGGAGTACTTGCGGGTGACGCACACGACCTGGTGGTCGCCGTCTTCGGAGAACGCCTCGACGCTGAACTGGGGTCCGGTGTGGAGGCGTTCGGCCAGGACGCCGCCGCGTGCCCATTCGCCGTCCTGGTCGGCCCGGGCGAACGCGGCGCTCACGTCCGCGGCGCTGTCGAGGCGGTGGACCCCGGTGCTGCCGGCGCCGACGGCCGGTTTCACGATGCAGGGGCCGCCGTGGCGGGCGAGGAACGCGTGGAGTTCGGCCGCGTCGGCGGCGACGGTGAACGGGGTGTCGTCCACGCCGGTCTCGGCGAGGCGGGTGCGCATGCTGGGCTTGTGGTGCACGAGGTGGACGGTGTGCGGGCTGTGCATCGCCAGGCCCAGTTCCCGGGCGAGTGCCGCGGCCCGGTCCTGGTCGCGTTCGGCGAAGGCGGCGACCCTGGTGAACGGGTCCAGTGCGTGGACGGCCTTGACCACCGCGGCCCATTCGGCGGCGGGGGCGTCGGCCCGCAGTGCGAGGACGCGGCTGTGTTCGGCCGAGCGGCGGATCTTGGGCAGCACCGGGAGCTGGCAGGCGACGGTGGTGCGGACGTCGGGTCCCTGTTCGCGCAGCATGGCGGGCATGTCCATCCCGCCGCCGAGTACCAGGACGTGTTCAGCCATGACAGATCCCTCCTTGGGGGAGCGGTAGCGGGGCCCGCTGGGTGCCTGCCGCGCGGCAGGCCAGGGCGGAGCCCGTGAACAGGGTTGCGAGCAGCAGCCAGCCGGCGGGGCCCGCGCCCAGGACGAGTGAGGTCATCAGGGCCGGGCCGATGACGTTCTGCAGTCCGAGGCCGAGGTTGAAGACGGCCATGTACTCGGTGCGCCGGTCGGCCGGTGCGAGGTCGAAGGACAGCTGCCAGCCGGCGACGGCGTGCAGGTTCTCGCCGACCGTGAGCAGCGCCACGGCGGCGGCGCAGCCCGCCACCGCCAGGGCGCCGGACAGGTGCGCGGCGGCCGGGAACGCCGCGCAGGCGGCGACCAGGAAGCCCGCCGCAGCGAGCAGGACCGCGCCCGGCCGGTGGGTGAGGCGCTCGGTGCGGCTGAAGCCCAGCTGCAGCAGCACGGTCAGGACGGTGTTGACCGCGAGCAGTCCCGCCACGGTCGCGGCGGGCAGCGAGGTCCTGGTCACGACCCAGACCGGCAGCAGCACGAACAGCACCGAATCGTGCAGCAGCAGCAGGCCGTTGCTGACCGTCAGCAGCACGAAGCGGCGGTGGCGCAGCGGCGGCCGGGAGCGCCCCGGAGCCGGGCCGGCGCCCTGCGCCGTGCCGGAACCGCCTGCCGTGCCGGAACCGCCTGCCGTGCCGGAACCGCCTGCCGCGCCGGCGCCCGGTGCCGCAGTGGCCGGAGCCGGGGCGGGGGCGGCGGGGGCCGGGAGCGGCAGGGAGGCGATCACGGCGGCCAGGACGAAGAAGCTCAGCCCGTTGCCGATCAGCATCGCCATCATGGCGGGTCTGGTGTGCACGGCGAGTGCCAGCCCCGCGACCAGGAACCCGGCGCTCAGCGCGGTGTTGCGCACGCTGCGCACCAGCGCCATGGTCCGTACCCGTTCGCCGCCCTGGGCCAGGGCGCCGACCAGTGACTGCTGCAGGGGCGGGGTGGACTGGTCGAGCATGCGCAGCAGGCAGGTGGCCACCACGAATGTCCGGAAGTCGGTGACGAAGGCGTAGCCGAGGTAGCCGGCCCCGCGCAGCAGCAGTGCGCCGCAGTACACGCGGCGCAGGCCCAGCCGGTCCGCGAGGCGGCCCACCGGGACGGGGCCGAGCAGGCCCGCCACGCCGGCCACCGACATCACCAGGCCGACGTCGCGCACTCCGAAGCCGATCACGGCGACGAAGTACACCGCGGAGGTCGACAGCAGCAGGCCGGTGCCGAAGGAGTCGACGGCCGCGCCGAAGGCCAGGCGGCGGCGCACGGCGGCCGGGCTGGTCACGGGCTCAGCCATGAGCGGCCGCCGGTTCGGGGCGGGGCGTGAAGAGCGCGGCCAGTGCGCGGCGGTCGACCTTGCCGCGCGGGTCGAGGGGCAGGTCGGGCAGCACCCGGACGGCGTCCGGCATGGCGGCGGCCGGCACCCGGCCGAGCAGGTGCTCGCGCAGCAGGCGGCGCAGCGCCGCGGGGTCGGTGGTGGCGCCGCGGGGGGTGCAGCAGAGCACGATGCGCTCGCGTTCGCCAGGCAGCAGCAGGGCGACCGCGGAGGCGACCGGGGGGCAGGTGCGGGCCTGTGTCTCCAGGTCGGGCAGGCTGACCTTGACGCCGTGGCGTTTGACCACGTGGTCGCCGCGTCCGACGATCTCGATCGCGCCGTCGGGGGTGCGGCGGGCCAGGTCGCCGGTGTGCAGCAGCGGCCGGCCGTTTGGCAGGGTGGCGAAGCGGGTGGCCGAGCCCTTGCCGCCGACGGCGTAGCCGAGGGCCAACTGGTCGGATACCAGGGTGAGTTCGGACGGTTCTTCGGTGTCCAGCAGGGCCTCGGTGCCGGGGATCGGCGTCCCCACGGGCACCGTCGGGGTGTCGACCGCCGCGCCGGGGGGCACGGTGTGCCGCAGTTTGATGACGGTCGACTCGGTCGGGCCGTACAGGTTGAGCACGGTGGCGTGCGGGCACAGTGCCCGCCAGCGGGCCAGCAGCGGTGTGGGGAACACCTCGCCGGAGACCAGCAGCAGGCGCAGTCGGCCGAACGCCGTGTCCGGCAGCCGTGCGGGGGCCTGCTCGGCGGCGCCGAGCAGGGCGGCCAGCCGGGAGGGCAGCAGGCACATCACGGTCGGCCGGTGTTCGGCGGCCCAGCTCAGCAGGTGGGCCCCGGCGAGCAGTTCGCGGTCGGTGAGGACGGCCACGGTCGCGCCCGACACCACGGCGGCGAGGGTCTCCTTGAAGGAGAAGTCGAACCAGGGGTCGGCGGAGTTGGACAGCACGTCGCCCGGCCCGAGCGCCAGCTCCTCGCGCTGCCAGTGCAGGTAGTGCGCCAGTGCGGCGGCCGAGCCCCGCACCACCTTGGGCGCACCGGTGGTGCCGGAGGTGGCGAGGAAGTACCCGGTCCCGTCACCCGCGGCGGCGGTGTCGCCCGCGGCGGCGGTGCGGCCTGCGACGGCGGTGCGGCCCGCGACGGCGGTGCGGCCCGCGGCGGCCCGGACGGCGGTGCGGCCCGCGACGGTGGTGCCGGCCGTGGCCGGGGTGGCCGGGCGGGCGGGCGCGGGGCCCTCCTTCCGTACCCGGTGCACCCGGGTGGCCGGGCCGCTCCACCAGGGGGGCGGCGGGCCGGCGGTGACCAGGTCGCGGACGCCCAGCAGGTCGGGCAGCGCGGCCGAGGAGGTGTCCGGGGGCAGTGGCAGGAACGGCCGTCCGGCGCGGATGCACGCCAGCATCGCCGCGAGGGCCGCCGCGCCCCGGGGCAGCAGGACCGCCACCGGGGCGGGCCCGTCCCCGCCGACGGCCGGTTCCCCGCCGGTGGCGGGCCCGTTGCCGTCCGCGCCCGTCTCCCCGTCCGCGCCCGTCTCCCCGTCGGGTGCCGGTTCCCCGTCCGCGCCCGGTTCCCCGTCCGCGGAGCGCGCCAGCGCGGCCGCCAACTCGGCGCTGGCCCGGTCGAGTTCGCCGTACGTCCAGGTGCCGGCCGGTTCGGTCACGGCGAGGCGGGCGGGGTCGGCGGTGGCGAGGGCGGCCTCGACGAGGGCGGTCAGGCTCCCGGTCGGCTCAGCCATGCCGGGCCACCTCGACGGTGTCGATCTCCAGGACCGGGCCGGCCAGGCGCAGCCGGAAGGCGAGGCCGTCGCCGCGCCGCAGTACGGCCTCCCCGGTGTCCGCGCTCTCCACCGTGCACGGGCCCGCGCCCCGGTGTTCGCGCAGCAGGGCGGTGCGGCGGCCTCCGGCGGCCTCCTGCGCCTCGGGGCCGGCGGTGCGGACCACCGTGTGCGCGGGCAGCAGCCGCTCGGCGGCGGCCGCGCTGAGTTCGGCCAGGGCGGCCGCGACGGCGGGCAGCACCCCGGTGGCGGGCGCGGCGGCCGAGAGTTCGGCCAGGCGCGCGCCGATCGCGGCGAGGTGTTCGGCGAGCTCGCGCGGGGTGGTCGCCAGATAGAGGTCGCGCAGTTCCAGCGGAACTCCGGAGAATTCACCGGTCCGGGCGACGGCCGCGGCGGCCATCAGGGAGTTCCCGTCGAGGTCGAAGAAGAAGTCGTCGTCGATGTCCACGGTGTTCCGGCCGACCAGGTCACCCCAGATCTCGGCCACCTTCAACGCATCCACAGCAGAAACTCCAGAATTCCGGCGAAATATTGTTTGCTACGGTCGTGAAATACCGTTCCGCAAGGAAGCTACCGCCCCCGGGGCGGGCCGGGAGCAGGCCTCGTCAGCAGCAAGTTGCCCTGACAGGTTCCTGCCGCTCCAAGCCGGCGAAGCTGTGGCACGATCGTTCACGAGTCCACTCCGTTGAGCCGTGGGAGAATTCCAGCAGTGAAGTTGAGAAGCATTTCCGGGGCGCGCCTCACGGACATTCCACAGGTTCGCGCAATGGACCCGGAAACCCGTCACGAAATCCGGACCGTCGCCGCCGTCCTGCCGTTCAAGGTGAACAACTACGTGGTGGACCGGCTGATCGACTGGACGGCGGCCCCGGACGACCCGCTCTACCGGCTGACCTTCCCGGACCGGGACATGCTGCCGCCGGCCGCGTTCGCCGAGATGTCGGACCTGCTGCTGAGCGGCGCCGACCGGGCCACCGTCACGGCCGCCGCCCGGCGCATCCGGCTGGACCTCAACCCCCACCCCTCCGGCCAGCTGGCGCACAACGTGCCCGCCGAGGACGGCGTCGTGGTCGAGGGCCTCCAGCACAAGTACCGCGAGACCGCGCTGCTCTTCCCCTCCCAGGGGCAGACCTGCCACGCCTACTGCGGCTACTGCTTCCGCTGGGCGCAGTTCGTCGGCATGCCGGAGCTGCGGCTCAGCGCCGAACTCGACCCCTCCACCGCCTACCTGCGCCGCCACCACGAGGTGACGGACGTGCTGTTCACCGGCGGCGACCCGATGATCATGTCGACGGCGGTGCTGCGACGCTGGGTCGCCCCGCTGCTGGCCGACGGCATGGAGCACATCCGCACCATCCGCTTCGGCACCAAGGCACTGGCGTACTGGCCGCACCGGTTCACCACCGACGCCGACGCCGACGACCTGATGCGCCTGATCGGCGAGATCGTCGACTCCGGCCGGCAGGCCGCCGTCATGCTGCACGTCTCCCACCCGCGCGAACTCGCCACCGACGAGGCCCGCACCGCGGTGCGCCGCCTCCTGGACGCCGGCGCGGTGCTGCGCGCCCAGGCCCCGATCATCCGGCACGTCAACGACCGGGCGCAGACCTGGGCCGACATGTGGGCCGACATGGTCAACCTGGGCATCCACCCGTACTACGCCTTCGTCGAGCGCGACACCGGCGCCCGCCGCTACTTCGAAGTGCCGCTGGCCACCGCCCTGCAGATCGTCCAGGACGCCCAGCGCACCGTCTCCGGCCTGGCCCGTTCCGCCCGCGGACCGGTGATGTCGGCGACCCCCGGCAAGATCGCGGTCGACGGCGAGGCGACCATCGCCGGGCAGCGCGTGTTCGTCCTGCGGATGCTGCAGGCCCGCGACCCCGCCCTGGTCGGACGCTCGTTCTTCGCCCACTGGTCCCCGACCGCCTCCTGGATCGACCACCTGGAACCGGCCTTCGCCCCCTGCTTCCCGTGGGAGGAGAACACCGCCCCACCGTCCCGGCCGCACACCGCAGCCGGGCATGCCGGAGCCGGGCACGCCGACAGCGGCCTTCAGCCGGCCGCGCGATGACCACCCCACCGAGGAGAACCGAGTTGCCCTCCCAGCCGTCGGGCCCGCTGCCCGCACTCGGCGTGATGTTCTTCGGCGCCACCGAGACCGACCGCTCACAGGACCGGTACGCCCTGGTCCGCGCCGCGGCCGCCGCCGCCGACCGCCTCGGCTACACCGCCGTGTGGACACCCGAACGCCACTTCGACGCCTTCGGCGGGCTGTTCCCCAGCCCCGCCGTCCTGGGCGCCGCCCTCGCGGCCGGCACCTCCCGGTGCCAGATCCGCGCGGGCAGCGTCGTCGCCCCGCTGCACGACACCCTGCGCATCGCCGAGGACTGGTCGGTGGTGGACAACCTCAGCGGCGGCGGCCGGATCGGCATCTCGCTCGGTTCCGGGTGGAACGCCAACGACTTCGTCCTCGCCCCCGACCGCTACGCCGACCGCGCCCGGCGCGTCCAGGACGCGGTGACCGAACTGCGCGACCTGTGGGCCGGGCGCACCGTCGAGCGCCGCAACGGCTCCGGCCGCACCGTCCGGGTCGCCGTCCAGCCCACCCCGCTCTCCCCCGAACTCCCGCTCTGGCTCACCGCCTCCGGGAACCCGGCGACCTTCGAGGCGGCCGGCCGGCTCGGCACCAACCTGCTCACCCACCTCCTCGGCCAGGACCTGGACACCCTGCGCGAACGGATCGGGCGCTACCGCGCGGCCCGGGCCGAGGCCGGCCACCAGGGCCCCGGCACGGTCACCCTGATGCTGCACACCTACGCCACCCACGACGCCGACGACGGCTGGAAAGCCGCCAGGACCGCGCTGCGCGGCTACCTGCGCACCGCCCTCGAACTGGAACTGCGCGCCTCGGCCGGCGGCGGCGCGGTCAGCGGCGGCCGCGAGGTCAGCATCCCGGCCCTGCCGGAGGCCGTGATCGACGAACTGCTGGAGGAACGGGCCCGCCGCTTCCACCGCGAGGCCAGCCTGATCGGCACCCCCGGGAAGTGCCTGCGGATGCTGGAACAGGTCGGCGCGGCCGGCGTGGACGAGATCGCCTGCCTGGTCGACTTCGGCCTGCCGACGGAACAGGTCCTGGACGGCCTGGACCTGCTCGCCGACACCCACACCACCGGCACCACCGGCACCGGCCAGCCGCCCAGCGGCACCCGCACCACCGGCACCGGCATCACCGGCACACGCACCACCGGCACCACAACCACCGACCGCCCCCTCGCAGAGGTGGCCGGGTGACCACCACGGCCCTCACCGCGACACCCGCCCCGGTCGTGCCACCCGCCCCACCCGCCCCACCCGCCCCGGTCGCGCCCGCGCAGCTGCGCTCCGCCTTCGCCCGGCTGCCCGCCGGGGTGGCGGTGCTGCTGTGCGACACCCCCACCGGCACGGTCGGCGCGACCGTCAGCACCCTGGTCTGCGCCTCCCTCGAACCGCCGCTGGCCACCGTCTCCCTGCAGCGTTCCTCCCGGCTGCTGCGGGCGCTGAAGGGCGGCGGTCCGGTCGGCATCACGGTCCTCGCGGCGGACCAGGCCGAGGCGGCCCGCTGGTTCGCCGCCCCGGACCGGCCGGACGGCGAGGAACTGCTGCACGGCCGCACGGTGACCCGCAGCACGGCCGGCGCCCTGATCCTGGCCGGTGGCTGCGCCGCGATCACCGCGCGTGCGGTGGCGTGGGTGGAGTCCGGTGACCACGAGCTGGCCGTCCTGGACGTGCTCGAAGCCGAACCGGGCCCGGACCGCGACCCGCTGGTCCACCTGGGCCGCCGCCTCACCGGCGTCCCGGCGGCGTGAGCGGCCCGGGCGGTACGGGCAGCGGGACCGGCCCGACCGGTGCGGGCGACGGGACCGGCCCGACCGGTGCGGGCGACGCGACCGGCCCGGGCGGCGGGACCGGCCGCCGGGCGGACCGCACACCCGCCCGCGGTCAGTGCGCCGTCCGCTCCAGCGCCTCGCGGACCAGGCCGATCAGCTCCCCGGGCGCGTCCTTCGCCGCGAAGTGCCCCCCGGCCAGCGTCTCGCAGCGAAACGGGCCCTCACACAGCGCGGACCAGCGCCCGACCTCGGCGAGCGGCACCACGGTGTCCTCCCGGTACCCGACGACGGTGACCGGCACCCGCAGCGGGCCGCCCGGCACGGTGTACCCGGCGCTCATCGCCAGGTCGGCCCGCAGCACGGGGGCCAGCAGCGCCGCCAGCTCACCGTCCGCTCCGCCCGGCGGCATCCCGCCCCAGGCCGACACCGTGTCCAGCAGCGCCCGGTCGTCACCGTCGAGCGCCGCCAGGACCGGGCTGGGCCCGCCCGGGGCCTGACGGGCCGACAGCACCACGGCCAGCCGGGGCGCGTCGGTCCGGGCGGCCAGCAGCGCCGCCGTCTCGTAGGCGACCGCCGCACCCAGGCTGTGGCCGAACAGCACCACCCGGTCCGCGTCCAGCGCGGCCACCCGCCCGGCGATGTCCGAGGCGGCCTGCCCGACGGAACCGGGCAGCGCCTCGCGCATCCGTTCCTCGTGGCCCGCCAGCGACATCGGACGCACCGCGGCCCCGTCGATCCGGCGGGGCCAGCCCCGGTAGAAGGACCGCCCGGCTCCCGAAGGAGGCAGGCACACCACGGCCGTTCCAGTCATCGAAGACCCCCCACGCATCCCGCTCCAAGGAGACACCATGTCCAAGCCGACCATCATATTCATCGGTACCCGACGTACCCCGCTGGAGGTCAACGCGGCCGTCCTCGGCGCGCACGCCGCCGGCTACAAGGTCGCGCTGCTCGGCCCCACCCCGCCCGCCTTCTGCCGTGAGGCGATCAGCGACTTCGAGCAGGTCGACATCTTCGACCGGCCCGCAGCCCTCAAGGCCGGCCTGACGCTGGCCCACCGGACCAAGGCCTCCGGCGTGGTCACCTGGACCGACACCGGTGTCGAGCTGGCCGCGGCCCTGGCCCAGCGCTGCGGCTGGCCGGGCGTGCCGCCGGAAGCCGCGCACAAGGCCCGCAACAAGCACTCGATGCGCTCGGCCCTGCTGGAGCACCCCGAGCTGATCCCGCGTTTCCGCAAGGTCGACGACCTCGCGGACCTGGAAGCGGCGGCCGCCGAGATCGGCACCCCCGCCGTCCTCAAGCCGGCCGGCGGCTCCGGCAGCCGCTCGATCTTCCAGATCGACGCCGAGACCGACCTGGCCGCCACCTTCCGCCGGGCGACCCTGCTGGCGACCCGTGAACTCTCCCCGGTCTTCGGCGACTACGAGGGCCAGTTCGTCTACGAGGAGCGCCTGGGCGGCAGCGAGCACAGCGTCGAGGGCTTCGTCCACGACGGCCGCACGATGATCGCCGGCATCACCGACAAGTGGGTCACCGAACCGTTCTACGTCGAGTACGAGCAGGTCCACCCCACCGCGCTGAGCCCGCAGGCCCAGGACAGCGTGCGCCACCTCGCCCGGAGCGTCACCCGGGCCATCGGCCTCGACTGGTGCTCCTTCCACCTGGAGTGCCGGGTGCTGCCCGACGGCAGCGCCAAGCTCCTGGAGATCGCCGCCCGCCCCGGCGGCGGCTACATCACCTCCCACCTGATCCCGCTCAGCACCGGCATCCCGTTCCCCGCCAACCTGGTCCGGGTCGCCACCGGCCAGGCCCCCGACATGGAGAAGCGCTCCGACCTGTTCGCCGCCAGCCGGGGCGTCCTGAGCCCCGTCGAGGGCCAGTTCCACGGCTTCGACGGCCTGTACGACGTGCTGGAACTCTTCGGCCTGGAGCACTTCGTCCACGAGCGCGAGCTCGGCGGCACGATCGTGCTGCCCCCGGGCGAGACGCTCAGCGCCGTCCTCGGCTACGCCATCACCCGCTCGGTGGACTACCAGGACGCCCGCGACGTCGCCGCCCGCGCCATCGACCTCTCCCGTCCCCGCATCACCACCACCTGACCGGGCCCACCGCCTGACCGGGGACCGGGCCCGCCAACCTGACCGGGCCCGCCCAGCACCGTCCGTACGCCCCCTCGGCAACCACCCCCCGACGGTGGCCCCGCACCCCACGGGGCCACCGTCGCCGCTCTGTTGGGAGAACACCATGCACGCACCCGTCGACGGCCTGACCGGCTGGTCCTGCCCGCTCGGCGACGGCCTGACCGGCACCGTCCTCGGCTCGGTCGCCGACCTGCGCCGCACCGGACTGACCGACCTGCCCGGCGAACCCGTCTGGGCCGGCGCCGACTGGTGGCGCTTCGTCGAAGCCGACGACGACCACGAGATCCTCTACCTCCTGATCAACCGGGCCGACACCGCCCGCCCGATCGCCGTCGCCCCCGCCCTGCTCATCCGCGGCCCCGAACAACTCCTCTTCTACAACGGCCCCCGCATCATTGGCGACTTCTCCGCGATCGGCCACCCGCCGGCCGCCACCGAACACGACACCGCCCGCGCCCGCCACCTCGCACCCCAGGTCGCCGAGATCCGCCCCACGCTCTACCCCTGGCTGACCGTCGGCGTCTTCGGCTCCTCCCTGGGCCTGCGCCCCTTCGATATCATCAGCCCCACCGACACCGCACCACTGGTACCCGCCCTGGACCGGCTGGCCCGCGCCACCGCCGCCGAACTCGGCTGCGCCGGACACTCCCTGCTCTACCTGGACCCGGCCGAAGACGCCGCCGGCCGCGACCACGCCGCCGCGACCGGCGCCGCCCGGGCCCTGTTCGGCGCGGAAGCGGTCCTCGACGTGCCCGAGAACGGACTCGACGGCTACCTGGCGCGTTTCCCCAGCGCCCGCCGCAGCAAGCTCCGCAAGGAGATGCAGGCCTACCGGGCGGCCGGCCTGCACACCACGGCCGCCGAAGGCCCCGACGCCCTCGGCGAACAGCACCTGGCCCTGCGCATCGCCCTGCGGGCCAAGTACGGCCACGCCGCCGGGGAAAGCTGGGCCCGCCGCGAGTTCGCCGCGCTGCGCGACACCCTCGGCGACCGCCTGACCGTCCTCAGCAGCGTCCGGGACGGCCGGGTGGTGGGCTACCTGCTCGCCTTCCGGGCCGGCGACGTGCTCTACACCCGCTCGGCCGGCTTCGACTACGAGGCCGTGGACGGCACGTACTGCTACTTCAACCTGGTCTACTACGACACCGTGCAATGGGCCGCCCGCAACGGCATCCGCCGCATCCACTACGGACTGGGCACCACCGAGGCCAAACACACCAGGGGCTGCACACTCGTGCCGCGCCGC
The DNA here is from genome assembly GCF_042735125.1 of Kitasatospora sp. NPDC059599. Classification (NCBI taxonomy): domain Bacteria; kingdom Bacillati; phylum Actinomycetota; class Actinomycetes; order Kitasatosporales; family Streptomycetaceae; genus Kitasatospora; species Kitasatospora sp. NPDC059599. Next base: position 26,792 of record NZ_JBHWCL010000135.1, read on the forward strand.
GCCTACTTCACCCTGCCCGAAGCGGCCGCCGGCCCCTGCACCGAACTGCTGGCCGTCCAGGACCGCAGCGCCCGGGCCCGGGTCGCCGCACTGGGCCTCGACGCCTCCTGACCCCGCCGGGCCGCCCCGCCGCCCGGCGGGGCGACCCGGCACCCCGGCCCGTCCCCGCCCACGGCCCCCGGCCCACACCACGCCCGCACCCAGGGCCGTACCGGCCGACCGTGCCGCCTCCCCGGCCGGTCCGCGGCCACGCTACGAGCACGCGCTCGGCCCGCACCGGACGCCGGCCACCACAGGACACGAAGAAAGCCACCACCCCCTTCACGACACAGAAGCGGTGGGAGGGCCCCGACCGGGGC
>NZ_JBHWCL010000136.1:0-26866 GCF_042735125.1 Kitasatospora sp. NPDC059599
GGTGATCGGCAGGTAGAGCCGGACGATCACGGCGTGGCCGTACACGCTGATGGTGAGCGTGAGCACGACGATCGCGACCCGGAGGACTCACATTGCCATGGAACGAGACCGGTCGTGAAGTTCACGGGCCGACGGGTTGCGAAGGTGAGGCGTCATAAGGGTCTGCATCTCGCGGATCCGGTCATCAACGCGTCCTGACTGGACGAGCGGGTATTCGTCCAGGACGCGGTGCCAGTCCGTACAGGCTTCGTCAAGACGGCCGGCCTTGAACTTGCGTTCGGCAAGCATGGCCCCGTATCGAACCCTTGTGCGCCGGTAGGCAGGCTCGCGGGCCTGGTGGGACTCCTGCATCGACTTGATCGCACCGTCCAAGTCATCAAGTTCGTAGCGGACTTGCGAGATGTGGTAATGCAAGGCCGATGGGTCGTATGATCCGAACGCTTTGGCCTGGGATTCGGCCTTCTCCATCGCACTCTCCGCCTGCTTGATCCGAAGCATGGCAAGTGCTCTGTCTCCGGTCAGCGCTGCGGCATGTGCCTCCTGGCCGGCCAGGAATGCTCGCATCCGGGGTCCTGCTTGTGGGGAGGCTGCGGATGCACTCCGGGCGAGTCTGATGGCCGTGACTCCGTCGCCAAGGTCGCCGTGCATGACGCTCATGCCTCGCAGAGTCGTGCAGAAGGTCAGCTCGTCACCAGCCAGACGGGACAACTCCAGCGCCTTGAGGTAGTACCGGTTGGCCAGGCCGTCGAGACGTTCGTCCATGGCCATGTAACCGGTCAGGTAGCAGTGGTCGGCTGCGGCCGACAGCAGTGCCCTACGAACCTCATCCGGGGCTTCGGCCTTGAGGTACGGGCCAATGGCGTTCACCAGGAACGAAGCTGCCATGGGCCGTGCATACCGTCCGCCCTGCTGGTCATCAATGCCACTGACCAGTTCCGTCATCGCGATGACGGACTCGACCTCGCGCTGACCGATCCGCAGGTGCGGGTTGGTCTTGATCATGTCGATCCTGCCAACCACGTCCTGCCATCCCGGTACCGAGACCACAGCAGCCGAGTAGAGGCCGACACCAAGTACTGATCGCCGGGTAGGGTCCATGTCCGCACGTGCCAGGTCCATCAGTCCGGTAACGAGATCCGCGTCCGCGTCGTCAAGCCGGGGTTCGCCGAACCCGGCATCCGCCGCCGTGATGGGACGTCGGAGTCTGACCGATAGGACGTCAAGGATCAGATCTTGAGTCCTCCGGCGAGGGATTGTTCCGTCGTTCAGCCAGTGGCTCACTGATGAGTTGTCGTACCGCAAGGTCAGCCCTGCGCGTGTTCCGGCCGCGTTGATGGCACGGGTGAACTGCCCGTGGTCCCAACCAGCCTGGTACAAGAGACATCCGAGCGCCTTGTTCTGACGGCGTGTCCGTGGCATGCCGGACATTCTGCCCCTGAATTCAATGCTTTCAACTCCCGATCATGACGAGGCAGTTACGCGCAGTGCCGGTGCGGCGGTTGTCCGGTCGGGCGGCGGCCGGCCATCCAGGTACACCCCCGGTCGTCGCCGGTGCCTGCAATCCCGCAGGTACTGGGCTTCCCTGCGCCGGCTGTCAAGCGTTGGCGTGGGGAAGCCGACCGATGAAGGTGAAGGGAACCGCTACGTGAACATCACCGACGAGACCATGCTCATCGAGGCCGCCGGTCGGATCTTCGGCGACGAGCCGTCCTACGAGGTCATGGACACCACCGACCGGTACAGCTACAAGAAGATCTCCGGCAGCTCCGACTCCGTGCAGACGTACGACACCACGGCCGTCTGACGAAGCCTCGTGCCGGCCGCAGCAGCCCCCGCTGCTGCAGCCGGTCCGCGTCCACCTCCCACCCGACGTACGAAGGACAGCCGCGATGTTCCATCTCCGCGTCACCCATGACGACATCACCACCGACCGGGAGTGGGCATGGTCGGTGGACCGCTGGTGCTGCGGATCCTCCTGGATCGCTCCGTACCGACACGAGCTGACGGAGCAGACCGCCCTCACCGACGGCATCCACACCGCTTTCATCGCCTCCGTCAGGCTGGCCGACACCGCCCCGGGACGGCCCGATATCGAACAGGTCTCGCCTGCCTCGTACGGCCGCAGGCTCCGGGAGATCCGGGCCAGCCGCGGGGACTGGGTCACCATGGAGATCAGCCCCGGCCAGGCCATCCGGATCAAGACCGGACCCGAGTGCACCGCCCCCCAGTACCTGGCTGCCGAGGACGGCGTACTGCACGGCTCGTGGGATCTGATGAACCTCCGCGACCACCAGGACCACAACCGGCTGGACCACCTGGCCGTCACCCGGCACCTCGCCCTGCGCGCCCGGTACACCGCCGCCACGTTCTGGCAGGACATCAGGCTCCTCACCGAGCGTTCCACCGCGCACTTCGGCCAGGACGGCCCGCTGATCATCCAGTTCCCCGAGCCCGCCGAACACTCCCGGGCCAGGTCCCTCCAGACCGGCGCCGATCCGGTGCCCCTGTTCCTGGACCTCCTCAGCCGGTCAGTGTCGCGGATTCCGTGGAAGGGCTCCAGGACCGCCGTGCAGCTTTCCGGCGGCATGGACTCCACCGTCGTCGCCCTGGGCCTGCGGACAGCCCCGGAGGGGGCCGGCGTGACAGCGGGGACTGTCATTCTGGATGCCGAACGGGGCGTGCAGCAGTCCGAGCGCTGCTCGCTCATCCTGGAGCACATCGCCTCCGGATGGTCGTCCGTGACCGTCAGGGCCACCGATCACCTGCCGTACGGGCCGACGTCCCGCTACAGCCGCCGCACCTGGATCTCTCCCTACCAGGACATCTACGCCGACGCGCTCGACACCCTGTCCGGCCGGTTCACCGACCACGGCGTCCGGGCTGTGTTCACCGGGATCGGCGGCGACGAGCTGATGGCCACCACGGAAGCCGAGGACCACGGAGGGTGGGGAGGCTTCGAGCGGCCCGACACCCCGCCATGGCTGGGACCGGCCGCGAAGGCCTGTACTGCCGGACATCGACACCGCCATCACGCCGGCCGCGATCGTCCCGGAGACTGCTCTCATGGCCAAGACCGTGTGCGGCCCCGCGTTCATGCAACGCGGCATCTGGCCCGTCCACCCGCTCACCGACCCGCTCCTCGTCAGGTTCTGCGAGTGGACACCACTGGAATGGCGGGAGAAGAAGCGGCTCCTGCGCGAAGTGATCGGGAGGACCGGCATGCCGCCGCAGGTCGCCCGCCCGCCGATCGCTGAGAACTTCCGGCAGATCATCACCATGGCGATGCGCCGGCACGGGGTTCCCCGCATCCGGACGATCCTCGACGCAGGGTCACCTCTCATCGAGGCCGGACTCATCGCCCCGGACGGTCTGGCAACCGTCGCGGACCGCTTGGGGGCCGGTACTCCGGTGGACGGTGACCACGAGGTCGTCTTCGCACTCCTGGCCGACTCCGCACTCGTCCGGCGCTGAGAACGTTTGCGGCCCCGGCGAGGTTTCGCCGGGGCCGCAGACGCGTCGGTCAGAGGCCGCGGCCGGCCATCATGTCCGCGAGACCCGGGACACGCTCGGCCTCCCGTTGCAGCATGAAGACCTTTGCACCATGTCGCTCGGCCACCCGCACCAGGTCCCAGCCCTGGCCCTCCTGGTAGTACCGGGAGAGCTGCTCCTGCCCCGTTCCCCGACGCACCCGCCGCAGGCCCTGCTGGGCGGCGTGGTCGAGCGACCACCATGCGATCAACCGGCCGAGCCGGTGCGGGTTCGGCTTGGTGAAGGTGGTTGCCAGGAACAGAGTGGACTCGGCACGCTCCTCCTCGGTGAAGCCCCACGGCGGAAGCGCATCGTTCCCGAAGTGTGTTGTACAGCCCACAACGCCATCGGACTCGTGCTCCAGCACCCACACCGGAAAGGCCGGGTTTCCGGCCTGCGAGCCGTACTCCTCAGCCATGTCGGCGCACTCGCCCAGGCTCCTCACCGACAGCCACGCAGACCGTGCCCTGACCATCTCGGCAATCGCCCCAGCGTCTGCGGCTGTCGCCTCGCGCATCTGATACACCAGTCGCCTCCGGCACACCCATCAACGACCTTACTGGCAAGGCCAGATCATCTGCTGGAAGTGCCGCGACTGTGCCAGTTGCAACCACAGTTCTCTGTTCATTGCATCGAACAACGGTATGAGCTCAGCGTAAGGAGAAGATCAGCTCGACAACCGTTGCCGCGTCGGTGCCGTAGTCGGCCTCGGTGTCGAAGTCCGTGCCGAAGTCCGTGTCGGCGGGCGCGGTTGCGGGGACGACCGGGCGGACGGCGGACGGTATCCCGGATGCCCGGGCCGCTGAGCGGTCCGGGCATCCGGGGGTTTCTCCGGCTACGAGCGGCCCACCGGGTCCGGCCGGTCCCGACCCGTCCCGACCGGCCCGGCGCGCCTGTGTGGCGGTCGGTCAGGCGGGGATGCCGCAGTACTGCTGCTGCTTGCCGATCGCGCGGTAGACGCAGTCCGCCGTCTCCACCAGCCGCAGGACCGCTTCGCGGTTGCGGCTGGTCTCGCGGCCGATGACCTCGTCGGGCGGGTAGAAGCCTCCGCCGCTGCCGCTCGGGCCGGGGTACATCTCGAAGGTGTAGGCGAAGACCCGTTGGGCGCCCCACAGCCAGTCGTCGATCGCGCCGTCGGTGATGTAGAGGTCGCTCGACTGCTCGGGCGTGTAGCCGTTGGTGGCGGCCATGGTGCGGCCGAGGGTGGCGAAGGTGTTGTACTCGTCGGCGGTCATGCCGGCGGGGGTGTCGGTGGTGGTCCAGCCGAACGGCCAGAGCACCAGCTGACTGTAGGTGTGGAAGTCGATGGCGGCGGTGATCTGCTGCTTGCCGCCGACGACCCGGCTGCGGACGAAGTCGGCGACCACCTTGGTCTCCTTGGCCGACTCCGGCGCGCTGCCCCGGTAGGTCTCGTTGGAGGTGGAACCGGAGGAGCCGCCGCAGCAGCCCCACTTGTAGTTCCAGTTGCGGTTGAGGTCGGTGCCGACGCTGCTGCTGCCGGCGTTCGGCTGGCGGTCCTTGCGCCAGCTGCGGTAGCGGCCGGTGGCGATGTCGTACTCGCCGCCGTCCGGGTTGAGGTCGGGGATCACCCAGATCTCACGACTGTTGACGGCGTTGGCGATGCGGCTGTCGGTGGCGTACTTGTCGCCGAACTCGTGCAGCAGGTAGAGCGCCATCTCGACGGTGAGGTGCTCGCGGGCGTGCTGGTGGGCGGTGAACAGCACCTCGGGCTCGTTCTCGTCGGTGTTGACGTTGTCGCTGATCTTCACCGCGACGATCGGCCGGCCCTCGTAGGAGGTGCCGATGACGCGCTTGCTCATGATGTCCGGGTGCGCAGCAACGACGGCGTCGATGTCGGCGGTGGCCTCGGCGTAGTTGTGGTAGCCGGAGTCGGCCTGCGGGAAGTCGTACACCGCGCCGGCCACGGCCTCGCCGCCGGGCCCGTCACCGTAACGGGGGCCGGGTAGCGCGACCGGGGACCAGCCGAGCGCCCGCAGCCGGGCGGTCTCGGCGAGGGTCGCGGTGACCACCACCGCGTCGGGTAGGACGGCGTCGACGGAGGCGCCGGTGGCGGCGACGGCGGTGCGTTCGGCGACGGTCCGGGGGCCGTCGAGCCGGTACTGCCGGGCCGCGTCGGTGCCGTAGTCGGCCTCGGTGCCGAAGTCCGTGCCGAAGTCGGTGTCGGCGGTCGTGGTGGCGGGGACGACCGGGCGGTCGGAGGAGGCGGCCCGGGCGGTGATCGGGGTGGCGAGGGCGAGGGCCAGCAGTACGGCGGTGGCCGCAGCGGGCTTCCCTCGGCGGGGCAGTCGCATGACTGTCCTCCTGTGGGGGTCCGTGGGGGCGGAACGGTGGAGGAGGTGAGGCGCGCGCCAGCATGATGGTCCGCCAGTGTCATGAGTTCGTCAAGACATCGGAAAGGCCGTTCTGGTCCCAAGTGAGCACCACCACCGCCTCCTTGGGCCCCGGCCCCGCCCCCCGGTCCCGCCCCCGGCCCCCGGCGAACCGTCAGCCGAGGGCCGCGAGGATCGGTGCCCAGGTGGTGCCGGTGAGCGCGGCCACCGCCTGCTGCTCGGTGAGCGGGGGCGCGGCCCGCGTCGGCTTCGGCACCTCGCTGCCCGTGCCACCGCCGGTGCTGTTCCACTGCACCATCTGGAGCTGCGCACCGGTCGCCTTCAGGGTGACCGTCACCGTCCAGCGGTGGGCGGCATCGACGCTGCCGGTGTGCTTGGCCACGTTCCGCTCCGACATCACCAGCGCCCCGCCGGGGATCTCGGCGCTGCTCGGCAGCTCCCGCAGCGTGCAGGTGTCACCGTCGGCCCGCGCGGGTGCCTGGTCGCAGCTCAGCCCGTCCCCGTCCCTGAGCGGCAGCTGGAGCCGCACCGCCGAGACCCCGACGCTGGCGAGGCCCTGCCCGTCGTCGAGGAGCAGGCTGCCGTTGGCGACGAGCCCGCGGGACGGGTCCGCGGGGTCGTTGCCCTGTCCCTTCTCCTCGCTGAACCGGCCCCCGGGGAACGTGCCCTCCAGGGCCTGGATCATCTGGGTGTCGGTGATCGCGGTCCGGGGCGCCGCCATCGGCGTCATCTCCCGGTCGGATCCCCCGAGGCGGCTCCCGAGCATTCCGGGAACCACCAGGCCCACCGCCGCGATCGCGGCGCAGGCACCGGCCCCGGCCACGACGACGCCGGCGACGCGCCGACGCTTGCGGCTGCGCCCGCGCTCGACGGCTCCGCCCAGGAGCGCGGTGAGGTCGGGATCGAGGGAATCGGTCGTACGGTCGAGGGCACGTGCGAGGTCTGTTTCGAACGGCATTCCGGCGTCACCTTGTCTGTGTACTGATGGGGGGTTGTGCGACTGCTGCGACCTGCTCGGTGTGCTCGGCGTGCTCAGTGCGGAACCAGGTCCGCCAGGCTGTCACCGAGCAGCGCACGCACCCTGCCGAGCGCCCGGGTGCCCTGCGAGCGGACAGCGCTGCTGCTCAGCCTGAGCATCTGCGCGGTCTCCTCGATGCTGCGGTCCTCCCAGTAGCGCAGCAGGAGCACCGCCCGGTCGCGGGGCGGGAGTTGGCCGAGCGCGTCCAGCAGGGTGAGCCGCAGCGCGGTGTCCGGCCCGGCCGCCGCGCCCTCGGGCAGGTTCCCCACGGGACGCTCCGTGCTGCTCCGCCGACGCCGCAGACTGAGGAAGGTGCGGACCAGCACCGTCTGCGCGTAGGCCGCCGGGTTGTCCGCACCGGCCACCCGCTTCCAGTGCACGTACACCCGGCTGAGGGTCTCCTGGACCAGGTCCTCGGCCAGATGCGCGTCACCCGCCGCGAGGACGTACGCCGAGCGGTACAGCGCCTTCCCCCTCGCGGCCACGAACTCCACGTACTCGTTCTCCCGTGCAGACTTCACTCGGTCCCCGCCCGTTCCCTCGTCTCGCGATCCCCGTGCATACCCCTCATGACTACGCGGGCCGCCAGGATGTCGCGCGGGCGCGGGAGTTTCTCCTGGGAAAACCCCGCGAGCCGCCCGCGCGACATCCTCCGGGCGACGCCCCAGGAGCGACCCGGCCGCTGCTCCGAGGCCGGCTCGGCGTGTTCGTCAACCCGTTCCGCGCGACGCTGCGCAGCGCGATGAGGTACGCCAAGGCCAGCTTTGCGCAGACGCCTCCGACATCGACTCACCCTTTCAGATGAATCGATGTCGGAGGCGTCTGGCCTGGATGTCGGGCGTCCGCCTGCGGCCTGGCGACGCGGAGCGGCAGTGCCCGTCAGTAGGAAATGGTCATCCGGACTCCGGGCTTGTCGATGATGTACCCGCCGCCGGTCTGGTCGTCCGGCGTCCCGGCGGGGTGGAGCGTGATGGTGGGCCGGGCGTCCCGAGCCCCGTCCCACAGGCGGATCCGGTCGCACAGCCGGTCGGCGAGGTGCCGGCCGGCCGGGCCGTGGCCAGTGGCGCCGAGCTCGAAGCGGACGGACCCTTCGATCTCGCGGCGGGTCAGGGTGAGGTAGGCAAGGGAGTCACCTTCGGCCAGGGCGGGGCTACGGCTGGGGATGGCGGGCTTGCACAGGCCGTTGTCGATGGCGGCGCGGTCGGCGGCCATGCGGCAGGTGGCAGGGTCGGCGGCGCTCAGCCGCAGCCAGACGCCGTCGAAGGACTCGTCGCCGCGGATGGTCGCGCCGGAGGCGACGGCGGTCTTCGGCTGGTCCAGGACTCCACGCAGGACGGCGGGGTCGATCGGCTGGTCGGCGTCGAAGTGCAGCGTGACCAGGCCGTCGGTGTCGATGGCGGCGGTGCGTTCGCCGTCCTGACCGAGCATGGGGACGAAGCCGCACAGCTCGACCACGTCGGAGACCATCCGGTCGGCCTGGCGGTCGAGGCCGAGGCAGCGGGCCTGGCCGCGCCAGCTGAGCGGGACGACGAGGCGGGCGCCGGGCTCCAGCTGGTCCCACCAGGCAATGGGGATGTCCCAGGCGCCGACGGTGACAATCATCCGGGCGGGGTGGCCGTGCTCGGGGGCGCCGAGTGCGCCGTCGCGGGTCAGCACGGTGACGGCGGTGTTGCCCGTGGCCTCCAGCGTCTGGCGAGCGTGCGCGGTCACGTCCTCGTCGATGTCGACGGTGACGACCTTGCCGTCGGGGCCGACCAGGTGGGCCAGCAGGGCGGCGTTGTAGCCGGTGCCGGCGCCGATCTCCACGACGGTGTCGCCGGGGCGGGTCCGCAGCCACACCAGCATGTCGGCGACCAGCGATGGGACGGAGGCACAGCTGAGCGGCAGGCCGCCGGCCGGGTTGGGCTTGATGGTGACGCTCTGGTCGGCGTACGCCTGCTCGGCCGTGGCGTCCGGCACGAACTCGTGCCGCGGGACCACTCGCAGGGCGTCTTCGACCGCCGGGGTGAGGGGGTGGGTGGCCGCGATGGTGTCGACCATGCGGTCCCGCAGTGTCTTCGGCGAGGCGGGGGTAGCGGTGCTCATCAGCGGATTTGTCCTTCCGTAGCAGGGCGGTTCGCGGTCAGCCGGCCAGAAGCAGGCAGGCGTCCCAGCGAGAGGCGGGCGGGGAGGTCACAGAGATGGTGTGCTGGACGAGGCGGAGCCCGGCCGTGCCTTCGAGCAGTCCGGCAGCCTCTGGTCGGCCTCCGCTGTGCAGGTAGCGGTCCATCAGGGCCCGCAGCCTCGGCAGCCGGCGGGTGAGGCGGTCGTCGCGGGCGTCGGCGGCGGCCCGCCAGGTGGTCAGTAGGAGCCCGGCCCAGCCATGGCACAACGTGGCGTCGGTGAGGTCGAACAGCTGGGCTGGGTCGCTGACGCACCCGACGAGGGCGTCTTCGGCGAGCTGCTGGCGGTCGGGCTCGTCGAGGGCGAGTCCGGCGAGTTGCTGGGCTCGGGCCTGGCCCGGGGTGCCGTAGCACCAGGACGGCCGCTGCGGGCCGCGCTGGTTGACCGTTCCGGCCTTCCACTCGACCAGAGAGAGCATGCCCGGCCACCAGGACCGCGCCCCGTCTCCCTGCCGGTGCTGGTCCAGCCACGCGCAGATCCAGGCGATCGTGTCCGCTTGGCCGGGCACGCTGATGCCGTGTCTCATCGCGGTCGACAGTAGCGCCAGGGGCCCACAAATGCCGTGGGCCAGACTGACGTTGGCATGCCCACCGGGCCAGTGCCGGGATGGCAGGTCGGCCGGGCCGTTCGCACACCACCAGCCTGGCAGCAGAGTGCCATCGACCGTGACCGGGTCGGTGAGGCGGACCAGGAAGGACAGGACGTCCCGCAGCAGCGTGGTGTCGCCGTGGCGAGCCAGCTGGTAGGCGCCGAGGCCGGTCAGGCCGCTGATCAGGTCCCACTCCCGCAACTCGGGCAACAGCCCGGAATCAAGGCGGGCGTGGGCGCGCTCAAGGCGAGTGCGGGTGACCTGGTCAACGTGCGGGTCCAGGGCCGTCAGGGCCCGTGTGTAGCAGGGGGTCTGGGCGGTGTTGAGAACGAACGCGACGGCCGGGGCACCGCGGAACAGGCTGTCGTCGGGAAGCGCGGTGACCGGCTGGCGGGTCATCGCCGCCGCCCACCGGTGTACGTCCGGCCAGGCGATGGTGCCGGAGCGGGCGTACTCGATGTGCTCCAGCGCGATCCCGGGGGCGCCGTCGGCCAGGGCCTGGCCCCAGCCGGGCTCCGGCTCGTCCGTCGGCGGCTGTGCCGGGCTCACGGCTCGCCTTCGATCGTGGCCTGGCGGGCGCGGGCGGCCTGCCGGGCCAGGTGGCGACAGATCTTCTCGCCTTCCGGGTCGAGGCCGGCGGCCCGGTTGTGGTGCATGTGCAACAGGGACTCCAGCACGGCGTCCGCGTCGGTGTGGTCGGGCAGGCTCTGCCGGTAGGCGGCCAGGGCCTTCGCGTGGTCCTGCCAGGCGGCGGCGACCTCGGCCGTCCAACCCGGCAGGTCGGCGTGCGAGCCGAACCGGACCAGCGGGATGACCTGATCGGCGATGGCCCGGTCCGCCACGGCCGGTGCCACGGGCCGGGCGGCCAGCCAGCCCGTGCCGGTGCCGGGTGCCAGGAAGGCTTCGGCGATGTGCACCATGTTCAGCGCGACCAGCGCGCTCAGGTGCACGGCCGACTGCGGCAGGTGCCGCAGCTGGGCGATCACCAGGCGGGAGTCTGCGGCGAACACGGTCTCGACGTCCTCCAGCGCCGGGCCGGTGCCGTAGCGGCCGATCTCCGGGGCGTACGTGTCGAAGGCCAGACCGCCGGCCAGGCCGCCGTCGCGGAGCCGCTGTGCCCACCGACCGATCACTTCCGCGGCCGTGCTGTGCCCGCCGTCCGGGACACGAAGTCGCAGGCGGAGGTGATCGCTCTCGTTCGGGCTGCGGTAGCGGACGAACCAGCACGGCGGCTGGTCGAGGGAGGTGAGGAGTTGGGGCAGGTGGCCGGTGATGATCTCGGTGAAGTAGTCCGGGTGGGAGGGGATCTTCGCGTTCAGCCAGCGGCCGGCCGTGATGCCGGGCAGGGTCCCGTGGGTGCGGGTATCGAGCCTCGGCAGTGACCCGGCCGGCGGCGACGGGGCGCCGGGCCCCGAGCGCGCGAGGGGGACAGCGATCTCGTGCGCGTGCCCGTTCAGCCAGCCGAAGTCCCCGGGGACGGCGGTCTCGGTGAGGAACGCCTGCCCGGCCTGCTGCAGGTGGGCGGCGAGGATGGCGACGTGCAGCGGCTCGTCCAGGGTGAGCCGCAGGGTGCGGTCGTCGTCGCGCAGTTCCACCGCTGCCGGGCACTGCCAGCGGTGCCGCCACGCGGCCAGGTCGGCAAGGTCTGGCGGGGTGAGGATCCAGCGGGCCGGGGCCAGGACGGTGCGGCCGTAGCGAACGCGGGGCAGATAGGGCAGGGCTCGGGCGTGCGGGCCCCAGTCGAAGCCGGTCCAGCACGGGGAGAACGCCCGTGTGAGGTGGGCGAGGAACCGGGCGATCGGCGGTGTCTGCTTGTCCAGCGCCAGCGCGTGGAACACCTGCGGCTCCACGATGCGGCGCCGGGCAACGCTGACCAGGTACAGGCGGTCGCGGGTCGCGGTGACCGCGAGGTCGTCCACCGCGATGACCTCCACCCCGTCGCCCACGGGCCGGTGCTCGCCGAGCGCGATGACGTGCGGTAGGTAGGCGGGGATGCGGGCGACGTTCTCCGAGTGCGGGAACAGCGGCGGGAAGGACAACTGCGCGGGCAGGGCCCCCTCCACCAGGGTCGGCATCCCCCGGTAGACCTCGGCGAGGCCGGCGCCGGTGGCAGCGACGGAGAACCGCGAGGTCAGCGTCCCGGCCGCGCGGGCCGGAGTCACCGTGAGGCTGTAGTCGCCGGACCGGATTGCGTCGAGGCCGGCGGCGTGGACGCGGGCGGAGAGCTCGACGTGGGGAGCGATGTGCCGAGCGTCGACGCGCTGGTCGCCGGCCAGCGCTTCGATCGTCTCGTCGGTGAGGACGATCTCCCGGCTGCCGTCGGCGAGCGCCTGCCAGGCCAGCGCAAGCAGCCGCTCGTCGCGCTCGTTCGGGCCCCGCGTGGGCGCCGTCATCGTGCTTCCGGGGTACTCGGCCGGGTAGCCGAGCCCGGTGGCGGGGTCGAGGAGTTCGGTCAGCGGGACCAGGGCGCCGGTGCTGTAGCGCTCCCAGAACGCCGAGTGGTAGTTCCGCCAGACCGCGTCGCCGGTCGGCTGGCGGGTCAGCCGGAGCAGGGCGTCGGCCGCCCGCTCCAGCTCCCGCACCACGCCGTCGGGTAGCCGCGCGTCGCAGTCGAGGACCAGGTCCAGAGCCAACGGCGTCCGCCCGTCCGTCGCCAGGTGGCGCATCCGCGTGCGGATCGCCTCGCGCTCACCCGCCAGATCGGTGCCGGGGCCGGCGTGGTTGTGCCGGTGCAGGTCGGCATGGATCGCGGCGAGCTCGACCAGCGCCGGGGCGATGGCCGGGAGCGTCGCGGCGTTGGCCTGGTGGAGCCGGTCGAGGACGTGCGCGAGCGGGTCGGTGACGGTCAGTGGAGCGCGGAGATCGGTGATCAGGAAGCCCTGCCGGACGAGTTCGGCCAGCAGACCGGCAGCCTTGTTCTGCTCCACTCCGGCGGTCTGGGCGAGCTTGTCGGCCAGGGCGGCGAAGCGCACGGGGAAGGCTGCGGCGTCCTGCACGAAGCGGATCACGCTGGTGCGGCGGATACTCACCCGGTTCGGGCCGCCCCGGGTGGTCTGGAGACGGCCACCACGCTGGGAGGCGAGGTTGTTGAACACCACGTCCAGGCGGTCCAGCAGGCCACGGTCGGCCTCCAGGGTGTCGGTGACGGCTGCCAGCCACTCGGTGTCGACGCGGGCGACGGGCTGGTGCCCGGTGCCCCACCGCAGCTCCGGGGCAGGCCCGGTGGTGGCGTGGGCGACTCCGGCGAACAGGCCGAACGGGGTGGGGCGTCCGGTGGCCCGAAGGAGGTAGCGGGCGGCGGCGATGGCGGCCCGACGGATCTGCTTGGGTTTCACCGGCTGGCCAGCCGCGATGGCGTCGATGCGCTCGGCCAGGCTGGTGCCGGCCTCGCTGATCGCGGCGGCGAAGCCGGCGTCGGACCAGACCTCGTCCAGCCAGGCACGGCACGAGGCTGGATCGGCCGGGTCCGGCCACCGGCAGGGAAGGCTGGTCAGCGGGGCGGCGGCAGCCCGCAGGACGGCCGTACCGGAGTACTGGTAGAGCGGGCGGGCATTCATCCATTCCTCCGTTTGTCGGGGGGGCGGAAGGGGTGGGCGCTGGGGCCGGGGACGCGAAGTCCCCGGCCCCAGCGGTGTGGTGGATCAAACCGCGCTGGCGCAGGAGGACGCGCAGGTCGCGGCACATCCGTCCGAGGTGCCGCACGCCTTCGGCATGCGGTCGCCGCCGAACTCGGTGGTGACCGTCACGTCGAGGTCGAACGGGTCGGCCTCCAGGACCTCCGGCGTGAGCATGGTGCTGTTCGCCATGTCGGTACTCCTTCTGGGTCGGTTCGGGTTCGGTGCCACCTCCCCGCTGTCGGGGAGGAGTTCAAGGGCGCGGCCGGTCTCTGGCCGGTCAGCGCGGGGTGGGGGTCAGGCCGGCGACTCGGTGTCCGGCATCGTGGCCGTGGTTACGGGCCGGTGCTGGGTCTGCTGGTTGCTGACGAGCAGTCCGAGCAGTCCGGGCACGGCGCAGTGGCCGGACACCACCAGCGCTTTCAGCGCGGCCCCGACCGGGTCGCGGTGGTGTCCCCGGTGCTGGGCGGTCGCGGGCCGCAGCTCGGTGGTGGCGGTCACCTGGGGCTCCGTTCCGGGTCCGGGCGTCCCTGGCTGGGGACGCCGTTGCGGCTTGGCCGGCCGCTCCGAGGGAGCCGGGGTTGTTCACTCCCTCGGGGCGGCGCAGAGACCACAGTGCCGACTCGGCGGAGATCAGATCCGCAGTGGGGTTGCGGGCCCGCATCCCCACTGCGGGCCGGTCTGGACCAGGCGAGGCCGCGCGTAACGTGACCAGCAGCCGGACCACTTCACGGGAAGGATCAGCGGGGAAACGAAAAGGCGGTGGGGCCGGACCGTTCTCGGTCCGGCCCCACCGCCCGGAGGTTCAGGCCGGGCTGCCGGCCGCCGCGAGGGCCGAGCGGGTGTCGGTCAGGTGCTCGCCCAGGCTCCGGATGGCGGCGGTCTTGGACGGCCGCAGCTTGCGGTGCAGGTCGCCGACGCGCCGCAGGTTCTCGCGGTGCTGGATGCGGGCGACCAGGTCGAGGGCGGCGTGTCCGTCCTGGCAGGCGGCATCGACGTGTCCTGCTCCGGCGTGTGCCTCGGCGCGGGCGATGTGGGCGGTGCAACGGTGCCGCAGCATCTCGGGCCCCAGCTTGTCGATCGCCTGGTCCAGGGACAACAGGGCTTCCTCGTACTTGCCCAGCCGCAGCAGGTCGCTGCCCTCGTAGGCGGACGCCTTGGACTCGTCGAACCAGGCGATGCCGCCCCACCGCTCGTCGTCCATCGGGCCGGACAGCATGGTGCGGGACTCCTCCAGAGAGGTGCGGAAGCCGTGCTCGTCGCCGGTGGAGGAGTACATCTCGGAGGCGACCGCGTGCGTCCAGGCCAGCATCCGGGTGGAGGCCCCGCGTTCGGCGGCGTCCACCGCGGCAAGTGCGTAGTCCAGGCCCCCTTCGGGATCGCCGCCGTAGGAGGTGCCGAAGGCCCGGCCGCCCAGCAGCAGCGCGCACAGCTCCGGACTCTGGATCTCTTTGGCGACCTGGTAGCCGAGGTCGCTGTAGGCGTCGGCCTGTTCCTGATCTCCGAGGTCGATGGAAAGCAGGATCGCGGCGAGCGCGGCCATCTCGGCCATGTGCGCCAGCAGCGAGGTCCGCAGGTGGTCCGGCTGATCCTTCGGCCGGAGCGAGGCAACCAGCTGGATCTGGTGGTGCGCGACCGGCACCAGGCTGGAGGCGGGGAAGCTCTTGTAGGAGCGCCGATAGGACGCTCCGACCGACCGCAGCTCGTCCACGACCGCCTTGTCGACCGTGCCGGGTCGGCTGGCCTGGGCCTGGGCGTCGGGCGAGAGGCTGGCGAAGGCAGCGGTCAGGCCGGCGAGCGAACCGAGGGTGAAAGTACGTCGAAGCACAGTCTCAGAGCCTTCCGCATCGGGCGCCGTCGCGCGGGGCAAAGGCGGGGATGCCGCCTGTGATCTGCCCGACTGTGCTACCACAGCTGCACCAGGGAATCGAACATCGAAGGCCAGGATGTGATCAACGGTCAGGCCGAGAATCCGGGCGAGCCGCTCCGCCATGCTGACGCTGTCCAGCGAGATGACCCCGCGTTCCACCTGTCCGATCCACGACTCGGACCGCCCCACCTCGACCCCGAGCCGGGCCTGGTGTAAGCCCCTTCGCCGCCGCCCCTTCTCGACACGCTGGCCGATGATCTTGTCGATCTTCACCACTGGACACACCCCGAAGCCGGTGATCGCGCAGTTACAGGCGGCAACCGTACCCGCTCGGCCGCACCGGCGGCAGGAAAGGGCGCACTCACCCGCGCCTTGGCGCTCGAATCCGGCGGGGCGGGCGCCGGAGCCGTCAGCGGGTGCTGACAAGTCTTCAGGCTTCGCGAAACGGGCGTGGCTCGGCCGGATCGGCCGAAGGCCGATGATCGCGCGGTTGCTCCACCACTCGGTATCGGATCAAGACCTGCCAACTCGGCTTACTTGAATGACACACACTCAGGCTGATGATCTGCAGTGTTGGTTGACAGCGCTGGATAGCCAGGGGGCCGTCCCACCCGTGCCGTCGGTCCCCTGCGCCTCGGCCCCTTGCGCCTCGGCCCCTTGCGCCTCGGCCCCTGCGCCTCGGTACGCCAGGTGGGCAAGCCGCCGGGGCGCCCTGTGGGGTTTCCGCTGCCTCAGTGCGACGCGGACGGTGGGGCGTTGCGCGGTTCGGTCCCGTCAAGCCAGGCTGCCACCTGCAGCGATCGCCGCAACTCGGCCTCGTGGAGCGCCGGGTTGACCTGCGCCAGGGCGCGCCGGATGGCGACGGCTTCCCGGATGGGCGCCCGGGCCTCCTCCCGTCGGCCCGTCTGTCCGAGGTCGGCGGCCAGGTTGTTCAACGCCATCGCGAGGTCCGGCAGGTGGGCCTCCGGGTTCGCGGCCGCCAGCGCGCGGTAGTGGCCGACGGCCTCCCGGCTCACGGCCGGCCCCTCCTCCCGGTGGCCCGCGTCACCCAGCCGGTTGGAGGGGTTGAGGAGCGAGGAGACCAGGTCCGGCAGGTGGGCGTCGGGGTCGGCGTCGCCAACGCGCGCCGGATGCCGATCGCTTCCCGGGCCGCCGGGCGGCCCGGGCGCGCGTCAGTCGGCCTCGGGCCCGAAGCGGCGCCGGTACGCGGTCGGGGTGATGCCCGTCCCGCGGCGCATCAGCGCCCGCAGGTTGGCGGCGGTGCCGAGGCCGCTGCGGCGGGCGACGACCTCGAAGCGGTTCTCGCCCCGTTCGATGAGCCGGCAGGCCAGGGTGAGCCGTTCGGCGGTGAGCCACGCCAGCGGGGTCGTTCCCAGCTGTGCCCGGAAGCGGCGGTGCAGTGTGGCCGGGCTGACCGCCGCCCGTTCCGCGAGGTCCGGCACCGTCAGAGGCGCGTCGAGCCGTTCCTGTGCCCAGGCGAGGACCGGCGCGAGGGACTCGTCGGGCAGGTCGGGCATGGGTCGCTCGACGAACTGGCGTTGTCCGCCGTCCCGGTGCGCCGCGAAGACCAGCCGTCGGCTGACGGAGTTGGCGACCTCCGCGCCGTGGTCGCGGCGGACCACGTGCAGCCCGAGGTCGAGTGCGGCGGCGCTCCCGGCGGCGGTGAGGATGTCGCCGTCGTCCACGAACAGCACGTCCGTTTCGAGGTGGACGGCGGGGAACCGGGCCCGGAAGGAGTCCGCCCACTGCCAGTGCGCGGTGGCCCTGCGCCCGTCGAGGACGCCGGCCTCGGCCAGGGTGAAGGCCCCGCTGCAGAAGCCCATCAGGCGTGCCCCGCGCGCGTGCGCCCGCCGGACGGCGTCCAGCACCGCGCGGCGGCGGGGCACCTCGGGGTCGGGGCGGTTGGGGACGATCAGGGTGTCCGCGGTGTCGGCCGCCTCCAGGCCCGCGACCCCGGTGAGCGTGAAGAACCCGTCGCGCATCAGGGTGCGCGGTTCGGGGGAGCACAGCCCGAAGTCGTAGAGGTCGCGCCCGATCTCCGGTCTGCGCAGGCCGAAGACCTCGGTCGCGCAGCCCAGCTCGAAGGGGTTGGAGTTCTCGTCCACGATCACGACCACCCGGTGGACGCCCGCCGCGCGCACGTGCTGCGAGGATTCTTTCGTCATGTGCGATTCCTAGCACTCACGCCGGTCGGGCGTCGCGGCGCAGGATGGGCCCATGAGCAACCGACCCATCTCCCTGCACACGGCGCTGGCCTCCTTCGACGCCCTGTGGAGCCCGCGCATCGTGACGCGCGTCAACGACTACGACGTCCGCGTCGCCAAGGTCGAGGGCGAGCACCTCTGGCACGCCCACGACACCACCGACGAGTTCTTCCTGGTCCTCGACGGGGAACTGCACATCGCCCTGCGTGAGCCCGCCGGCGAACGCACGGTCGTGCTGCCGCGAGGGTCGGTCTTCACCGTCCCCCGCGGCACGGAGCACAAGCCGTCCGCCCCGACCGGCGCCGCGATCCTCATGTTCGAGCCGACCGGCACGCCCAGCGTGGGCGACCGCCACGACGAGGTCCCCGCCCACGTGGACGCGACGACGGGGCACACCCTCGACGCCTGACCGCGTGCGCCCTCGACGCCCGAGCGGTGCGGAGCGGTGCGATGCGGTGCGGAGCGGTGCGGTGCGGTGCGGTGCGGAGCGCTGCGGTGCGCTGCGGTGCGGTGCGGAGCGGTGCGGAGCGATGCGGCAG
Organism: Kitasatospora sp. NPDC059599; assembly: GCF_042735125.1. Taxonomy (NCBI): domain Bacteria; kingdom Bacillati; phylum Actinomycetota; class Actinomycetes; order Kitasatosporales; family Streptomycetaceae; genus Kitasatospora; species Kitasatospora sp. NPDC059599. The sequence goes on from NZ_JBHWCL010000136.1 coordinate 17,877, forward strand.
GGACCGGTCGACGTCAGGCGGGCAGGGTTCCGAGCGCGTGGGCGAGTCGTTCGGTCTGCTCCGGGGTGATGCCCCGGGCAAGCTGCATCCCGCAGCGCGGACTGTACGGGCCGTCGCAGTGGAGGATGCCCGCGAAGGGCTGTTCGCCACCGCTGAGCGGGGACGCTCCGGGCGCCGACCACCGAGCCGCTTCCCACAGGGGGTGGTCCAGGAGGAGCGCCGCCACGCGCGGAGCCTTGCCGGCGGGCGCACCGGCCCGGACCAGCGCTTCGGCGATCACGTCCGCCGCGTCCGTCGGCGCGTCCTCGTCACCGAGGGCGGGCAGCAGGAGCAGCAGCCGGGCACGGGGGTCGTGGACGCCCGGCGCCCCGCGGTCGGGGGTGTTCGCGATGTGGACCAGTTCCGACCAGGAGAGACCGGGGCCCGCCTGGTGTCCGTCGAGGGTGGCGAGGTGGCCGTGCCGCCGCCACTCGGGGTGGGTGACGACGTAGTCCGTCCCGCTGTCGTCGGCGAGGTTGCGGCTCACCACCACGGCGGTGTGTCCGCTGCCGAACGGCACCCGGAACACGGGCCAGGCGCCGTCGTCCGTCAACTCCTGGTAGGCGGCGCCGGCGTCGGCCGCGTCCGCTCCGAACCACTCCGCGCTCGGCTCACCGTTCTCCTCGTCCGACTCGCACATCCAGAGGAGGTAGGCCGCCCAGAAGCCCGGCCGGGCGAGCAGGTCTTCCCCCGCCACCAGCGGTTCACCGTCATATCCGTCGATCAGCACCGGGCAAGACTGCCAGAGCAGGCCGACAGCCCGGCCGACAAACCGGCCGACAGCCCGTCCCCGGCCGGAGGCGGCGGCTCGGGGCGGGGTGCCGACCGGTCAGCGCAGGCCGCTGAACCAGCGCACGATGTCCGCCGTGCCGGCGACGTTGGAGCCGAGGTGCCGGGACCGCGCGAAGTCCGGGGTGCCGAGGTCGACGACCGCCGGGTCCGCGCCGTGCGACCGCAGCGCGGCCGCACAGGCGTCGGTGTTGGCGTCGGCCGCCTGCTCGTCGGCCTCCGCCGTGTACAGGCGGACCGGGACGCGCGGCGCCCAGTCGCAGGTACCGTCGGCCACCCGGAGTGCCTCGGCGAGGCGGCCGGTCGGGTACCGCAGCATGTCGAAGCCGTGCGGGGTGAGCAGCGCGTCGATGGTGCCGGGCGTGCCGGCGAAGAGTTGCGGGCCGGTGTGCGAGCCGTCGAACAGCGCCTCGATCGTGCTGTCGTACGGTGCCTGGAAGACCTCGCCCGGGGTGTCGTACAGGTGGTGCAACCGGTTCCACGCGACGAGGAGGTACGCCGAGTACAGCACGCTCGACTTCGGTTCGAGGGAGCCGCCGAGCAGCGCGGGCAGCTCGGCGCGCCGGAAGTCGTAGGCGCCGCTGACCGGCGCGACGGCCCGGAGCCGGAACCACCGGTCGCCGCCGTCCTGCAGGGCCCGTGCGAGTCCCATCGCCGCCGAGGCGCCCTGGGAGAAGCCGGTGACCAGCACGTCGTGGCCCAGGGTCCGGCCCGTGCTCGGGACGAAGGCGCGGGCCGCCCGGAGCATGTCCAGGGAGGCGCTCGTCTCCGAGGGCACGTCCATCCAGGGGTGGGGCCCCGGGCCGGTGCCCAGACCGAGGTAGTCCGGGGCGACGGCGGCGAAGCCTGCGGACGCGTACGTGAGGGCGGGCGAGGACACGAACCCCGCCGTGACCGTGGTCGAGGGGGCGTCGGAGCGGTAGCTGGTCGTGCCGTGGGTGAACGACACCGTCCGCAGCTCGCGACCGCCGCCGCCGCGGGGCAGCATCAGCAGCCCGCTGGCGGTGATCGGCCGACCGCTCGGGTCCACGGTCCGGTACTCCAGCCGGTAGGCGTCCGTCCCGAACCGGACGGTGCCCGCGTCGAACCCGGCGCCGGCCAGTGCCGCGGCGACGTCCTCCTTCGTGGCCAGGGTGGCCGTCGGGTGGGCGGAGACCAGGCGGCCGCGATCGCCTTGGTGGGCCGAGCCCGTGTCCGCGCGGGCGTCCGCCGAGGCGGCGCCCGCCGGCACGGTCGCGGCGGCCAGGACGGCCAGGGCCGCGCCGGCGCCCAGCCGACGGAGCGCGGACCGTAACCCGCCTGCGGGCGCGGCCCGTCCTGCCTGTTCCCCCTGCACTGCTTGCTCTCCCTGCTCGGTGAACCTCATGCCGGCGACGCTACGTACCGTCACCCCTCCCCCGCAGTGCGGCCAGCGGGCGTATCCGTCCGGGGGTTGTCCCCACCGCGACACCGCTCACGGCGGGGCGAGGCGGCCGGGGCCGCCGACCGACCCGGTCGGGGTCGGGGTTGGGGTCGGGGTTGAGTCAGTCGACCTGGACGGTGAACTGACGTCTGGTCCGCTCAGGCTCGCCGGAGAACGTCCAGCCCTCGTGGTCGCGGTAGTCGACGTGCAGGGTGACGGTGGTCCGGCCGGGGTTCCCGGCAGCGCGGAAGACGAAGTAGTAGTGGCCTCCCGAGCCGAGCGCGCCGGCTCCGTCGAGCGCGCTGAGGCCGGGCAGGTCCTTGAGCCCGATGGTCCTGACGTACTCGTCACCGACGGTCCGCACCACCGCGGAGTCGGGCGCGGGGTCGGCCACGGTCCAGATGTCGCCCGCCGTCCGGTACGCGCTCACCTCGATCGAGAAAAGTTCGCCGGCCTTGACGGTCAGCGGCCCCGAGGTCGCGGTGAACACCCTCCCGTGGTCGAGCTTGCCGGTCGTCATCCGGTGGATCGACACCGCGCCGACCGTGCCCGCGACGGCCGACACGACGACCGGCACGAGGAGGACCCGCTGCCACGTCCTCACGAGCTCACCTCCCGGTCAGCGCCCCGCAACGCCGGCCCGGCTACGGCCTCGTCGACACTCCTCGCGCACCCGGGCAGCCCGTCGCCGTCCATGAACTCTCCCCCGTGTCCCGTTGTTCGGCCCGAAGGCCGCCGTACAGCCTAGCGGCGGCCCCACCCCCTCCCAGCAGCCGGAACGCCCGCGCCGGGGGCTCCGGGCGGGCGGACCGCGGCTGCGGGCCGAAGCCTGCGGAGCCGTGCCGGACGCGGTCTCCCGTCGCGGGGCACGGGCGCGGGCGCGGGCGCTGCGGCGATCACCGTCGCCGTCGCCGTCACCGTCGCCGTCGCAGTCGCCGTCTCCGTCGCTTCGGCGTGCGGGCCGGCGCGGGTGTCAGCCCGTGGCGAGCGTGCGGCCGAGGAGGGGCAGCAGCCGGTCCCAGTGGAGCTGCAGCGCGGCGGGGTCGAAGGCGTCGGTGTCGGACATGGTGAAGCCGTGCACGGTGCCGGGGTAGATCTCGGAGGTGTAGCCGACACCGGCGGCGTCCAGGGCCCGGTCGAGTTCGCCGAGGTCCTCGGGGGTCAGGTCGGATTCGGCGTGGCCGAGGTGGACCTCGGCGGTGAGCGTGGAGAGGAGGCGCTGCCGGTCCGGCCCGTCCGCGCCCACGGGGCCGTGGAATCCGGCGACGGCGGCCACTCGGCCGGGGTGGGCCGCGGCGGTGCGCAGCGCCAGGAGGCCGCCGATGCAGTAGCCGGTCACCGCGACCGGTCCGGGGCTGACCTCGGGCCGGCCGGTGAGGAACGCGAGGTAGGCCTCGGCGTCGCTCAGGACGCGTTCGGTGGTGTGCGCCCTGATCAAGGGCATCACCTGGGCGACGAGCGCGGGCCGGGCGTCTTCCCCGATGTGCGCGGGGAGGTCGACCACCGGTGTCGGACCGTGCCGGTGGAAGAAGTTGGGGACGAGCACGTAGTACCCGTGCCCGGCCAGTTCGCGGGCGATCTCGCGCAGCGCGGGCCTGATGCCGAAGGCGTCCCCGTACATCAGCACCCCCGGGTGGCGCCCGCCGTCGTCGGGGAAGGCGGCGAAGGCGTCGGCCTGGCCGTCCTCGGTGGGGATCTGCAGCGTCGTGGTGGGAATGGCGGCTCTTCCTTCTCTCACGTTCTCGACAAACGTTCGTCTCACTAACGGTTTGGCACGACCGAACGTACATCGTTAGTCTTACTAACGCAATGGAGAGGACGGTCCCATGACCAGAGCCGAAACCCCGGATCCGCCCGAGAACGCCGCGCCCGAGAACGCCGCGCCCGAGGACGGGACGCCGGACGACGGCGCCCCCGAGACCCCCGACCGGCTGCGCCGTCGGGCGAGCCGCCTGCTGTCACAGCTCACCACGCAGTCGGACCGCCTGATCAACGAGGGCCTGGCCCGGGTCGACGCCCGCAAGTGGCACTACGCCGTGCTCGCCTCCCTGCAGGAGTACGGGCCCGGCAGCCAGGCCACGCTGAGCCGGCGGTCCGGCATCTACCGCAGCGACATGGTCGGCGTCCTCAACGAACTGGCCGAACGCGACCTCGTCGAACGGGTGCCGGACCCCGAGGACCGGCGCCGCAACATCATCACGATCTCCGCCCGGGGCCGCCGTCACCTGCAGCACCTCGACGAGGTCCTGGACGGCCTCCACGACGACCTGCTCGCGCCACTGGACCCGGCCGAACGCGAGCAGTTCACCCAGCTGCTCACCCGCCTGCTGGACCACCACACCCGGACCGCCCGAACCGCGCGGTCCACGCCGTGACGGTGGGGCACGATGGGGTTGACCGCGTACCGATCGAAGGAAGCCTCGTGGTCGACCCCGCGCTCAAGCATGCCCTGAGCCACCTCCGGTTCGTGAAGTCGCAGCAGCCACCCGACGCCGACTCCGTCGAGTTCGCCGACTGGCGCGAGAGCATCGCCGGGGCCCTGGAGGCGTCGGCCCGTGCGCTGGTCTTCGAGGAGGACCGGGCCAGAGCCGGAGCAGAGGCAACAGCGGCGCGCGAGCAGGCCGCAGAGGTCCGGCGCCGGGCTGGGATCAGGGCCGACACGCGCTGACACTGCGGGCGGCCGTCCGGAGCCGCGGGGCGACAGGCCGACGGGCCGCGGGGGGGGCGGGGGGGGTGGGCCCGGCCCCGCCCCGCCCCCCCCCGGGGGGGGGGGGGCCCCCCGCCCGCCCCGGGGGGGGGCCCGCCGGGCGCCGGGGGCCCCCCGCCCGCGGGGCCGCCGGCCGCCGGCCCGCGCCCCCCCGCCCCCCCCACGGCCCGCAATGGTGGACGGATCAGCCGCTGACCTCCAGGGTGGCGGGCCAGCCCCGGTCGTCCAGCTTGGTGAACAGCGCCTTGATGTGGTCGGGGTTCAGCTTGATGCAGCCGTAGGAGCGGTAGTCGGAGTCGCCGTCCCAGCGCGTGGCCTCGGTGGTGCCCTGGTTGCCGTCCGCCCTCATCTCGCTGTGGATGAAGAGGTCGGACCGCAGGGTGCCGTCGGAGCACTTCTTGTCGGCGATGGCGATGGCGAAGCCCTTGATGGTGCGGTCCCGGTGGCGCTCGTGGCCCTCGATCCGGTAGGTCCCGTTGGGCAGCCAGCCCTTGTTGGTCCGGCAGCTGTCGCGGCCCTCGGCGCTCGCGCCGAGGCCGGAGCCGGCCCGGTAGGAGGCGATGGTTTCGCCGCCGACGCGGACCGAGAGGGTGGAGCGGTCGGGGTGCTCGTGGTTCTTGACGAAGACCAGCCGGACACCGTTGTCCGCCGTCCGGGCCGCCGCCTGCGTCGTCGCCTGCGCCGCGGGCGCGGTGCCGGCCGCGAGCGCGGCCGTGAGGCCGGCGGCGAGCAGCAGCGGGGTGAGGGCCTGCCGGGGGGTGCCGCGGTGGGAGCGCGAGTGGTTCGTCCGCATGTCCTGCTCCTGTTCCTGTACCTGCTCTTGCTTCTTGCTTCTTGTTTCGTCCTGCGCCCTGCGCCCTGCGACGGGACGACGGGGCGACGGGGCGACGGGGCGACGGGGCGACGGGGCGACGGGCCGTGGTGTGCCCTGGCACGGAGGGCTCGGTGCGCCGTGTACGGCCGGCCGGTTCCGGCGCCGTCACCGAGCCTCCCGGCCAGTGGGGTTGACCGTCCATCAGGTGCGGAACAGTGGAACTTGCACTCTGTCTTGCACCGCGCTGACCTGCACATGAGCGGCTCGCGGTGCAGGCCGAACCACCCGGGAGGACGCCTGTGGAGCAGCGGGAGAAGGCTTTCGAGGAGGCTGCGGGCGCGTTCGCCCGGGCCCTGGACGAGTGGGCCCGGTGCCTGGCGGGGGTCACCGACGGCGCCCAGCGGCCGTCGCGCAAGGTCCTGGTGCGCCGGCTGCAGCTGGCGGGGCACCGGATCGACGAGCCGCTGCTGTCCTACTGGCTGAAGGGGCACCGGCAACTCCTCGTCGCGAAGGCCAACCGGGTGCCCTCACCGGCCGACTCGGCCGCGCTCGCCCAGGTGCTGCGTCCGGACGCCGCCACGACGGCCGACCTGCTGATCGGGCACGGCGAGGAGATCGCCGCGCTTCGCGCCCGGCTGGTGGGGCTCGGCGGCGCGGGGTGGCGACGGAAGGTGGTCGCCCACCTCGGCGACGCCGACGGCGGGGACGCGGGCGACAGCGCAGACGCGCACGACAGCGCGGACTCGAACGACGGCGCGGACGCGGACACGGAAGCGGCCCCGAGCGCGCGCATCACGAGCGGCACCGTCGAGGGGCTTGCGGCGGCGCGCACCATGGACGCGCGCCTCCCCCGCGCCACCGTACGCCGGTGGTTGCCCGCAGCCGCGGCCGTCCTGGTCGCGGCCGCCGTCCCGCCGCTGTTCCTCCTGTCGGAGCGCGGCGGAACCGGCACGGACCGGGCCACGTCGGCGCCACCGCCGCAGCCGCCGGCCGCGAGCGTCCCGGCAGACCTGTCGACCGCTGCCCCGGAGCGTCCGGATCTGCCGCTGTTCTCCCCGGCCGCCGGGGCACGGACCGAGATCGGCGGCAATCACCGCTGCGGGCGGGTCCGGTACGTCAACGGTCTCGCGTGGACGCCGTGCACCCGCGTGGACGAGTCCGGCCTGAGCTTCGCGGTCCTGTTGACCAACACCGGTCCTGCGGCGGTGACGGTGCGGGCCAAGGTCGGCTGGGTGCGCGCCCGCGACATCCACCCGTGCCCCGGGTCCTGGGGCACGGGTGTGCGGGTCGTGGTGGCGCCCGGCCAGTCGTTGCTGAGCCCCCCGGAGCAGTGCGTCCATCCGCTGCTCCCGGCGACCGCGTTCCAGGCGCGGGCCGAGGTCGGCGAGCCGGACGACGTGTCCGTCTACCGCGAGATGTCGATGACGGTCCACATCCAGCCCGACGGCCGCAGGGCGATCTGGGCCGACGAGGCCTGAGGACCGACCGGATCCGGAGGAGACGAGCCGGTGGTCGTCGGGGCAGTCCTCGTGGGTGTGCCGGACCAAGCCGGTGATCACAGCTGCCTTGGCGCTGTTCACTCGACGTTGGAGGTTCGCAGCATGGCTCCGGCGAACAAGGACGGCATCGTCTCCGTCACAGGAACCGCTGTCGAGATCTTCACGGATCGCGACTTCAAGGGCGTCGGCCTCGTGCTCCACGACGGCAACGACGACCCGGAGACCGACGGCGGCTCGGTGGGCAACGACACGATCAGCTCGATCAAGGCCGGTGTCGGCTGGAAGGTCACCGTCCACGCCAACTCCGACTTCACCGGCGCCGGCACCACCTTCCACGGAAGCACCGCGTACGTCGGAGACGAGTTCGACGACACCATCTCATCGCTCAAGGTCCGGTCGGAGCACCGTTCCCCCTTGGTGGTCGACGAGACGATCAACGGATCGCGCTTTCCACTCGTGGGGCTGCAGCAGCAGGACTCCCTGGGGGTGGATCTCCAGCCGGATGCGGTGACCGAGTGTCACCACGGCTGCGGCTCGGTCGAACCCGGCCGAGCCGCGCGCCGTCCTCACCACCGGTGCAGTCGCCGGGTGGCGAGCAGTGCGCGGAATTAATTCGCTACCCGGCGGCTGAAGCCCCGTGATACACAACCGACGTGCAAAAAATCTTGGAGTTCCCCGAGGTCCTGCGGCTGATCGAGGACCGCTCGACCGCGTTCCGCGCCGCGATCGCGTCCGCACCCGACCTTGACGTCCAGGTCCCGTCCTGCCCGGACTGGACGCTGCGCGAACTGGTGCAGCACCTCGGCGACGGCCGCCGCCGCCAGGCCGCCATCGTCGCGGCGGGCCCGGGCGCCGAGCCCCCGGCGAAGACGGACCCGAAGGGCGCCCCGACCGCGCCCCGCGACCGCGAAGCCCTGGACGCCTGGCTCGCCGAGTCGACCGAGCTCATGCTCGACGCGATGCGCGAGGCCGGCCCGGACCGCGGCTGCTGGACCTGGTGGGGCCGCTCGCAGGCCCCGCAGACCAGCGGAGCCTTGGCCCGGCACCAGATCCAGGAGATCGCCGTCCACACCTACGACGTCCAGCTCACCCAGGGGGCCGCACAGCCGCTGCCGACGGACGTCGCGGTCGAGGGCGTCGACGAGTTCCTGACGACCGTCTCGGCGACGACCGTCCCCTGGCCGTTCAAGCCGGCGACCATCGACCTGCACGCGACCGAGGGCGGCTCCTGGCGCCTGACCCTCAATGCCGACGGCGTCCGCTGCGACGACCTCGCCGCCGACGCGGAGCCGGGCGACATGGCGATGCGAGGCGCAGCGAGCGAGCTGGTCCTCTACTTCTACGACCGCGTCCCGCTCGACAGCGTGGAGATCACCGGCGACCCCGAGCCGATGGAGCAGCTCGCCGTGTGGGACCCGAACGCGTAGAACGCGCACTCGCGCGGCTGCGGGCAGGCTGCGGGCCCGCTGGTCAAGGGCGAAGGGCGCACCTGCGGGCGGATCGCGCTCGGCTGGGGACAGTGCGCGGCGGGTGCAGATTGCCGGCACTGACCTCGTGGATCAAGCAGCGAGTCGTCGGTAGCGGGCCCGGTGGTTGCGCTGGTGCGGACACTGATGGTTCCGAAGTGACGTCACAGCCCGGCGAAGGACTCGAAGGACGAAGACGCTCCTGGCCACGGCTTCGCTCGCTCAGCCGGGCCAAGGAGAAGTCGCAGATCCATACGGAGAAGGGGGCGTCCGC
>NZ_JBHWCL010000137.1:0-18419 GCF_042735125.1 Kitasatospora sp. NPDC059599
CCCTGCGTCCCAACGGACCCTACGATCCCGCCCCGTAGGACCCGGACCGACATACCAGGACGGACTCCGGCTCCGGCGCCGCGTCCTCGGTGGCGGCCCCGACCGCCGCACCGCGCTTCCGCGGCAGCGCGAACATCAGCAGGAACACCGCCAGCAGCACCCCCGCGACCCACCACAGCGCGTGCACGAAGGCCCCGCCGAACGCCGTCCCGACCGCCTCGGGCGCGACCACGTCGTCCATCGCCCCGAAGAAGGCCACCGAGACCAGCCCGAGTCCGAGCGCGTTCCCCACCTGCTGCACGGTGTTGATCAGCCCGGAGGCCGAACCGGCGTGCTCGCGCGGCACCTCCGCCAGCACCGCGTCCGTGATCGGCGCGACGATCAGTCCCATCCCGAGGCCCATCACGACCAGCGGCAGCGCCATCTGCCAGGGCGCGATCGCCGTCCCGTACCGGTCGGCCTCCCAGACGTAGGTGAGCACGCCCGCCGCCATCACCAGCGCGCCGGTCTGCAGCACCTTGCGTCCGAACCGCGGCACCAGCTTCTGCACCGAGAGCCCGGCCGCCGTGGAGACCGCGATCGAGAACGGGATGCCGGTCGCGCCGGCCTTGAGCGGGCTCCAGCCCAGGCCCACCTGCATGTAGAGGGTCCAGACCAGGAAGAAGATGCCGAGCGCCACGCCGAAGGCCAGCTGCACGCAGATGCCGGCCGCGAAGGACTTCACCCGGAACAGCGCCAGCTCGACCAGCGGCGAGCCGTCCCGCCGCGTCTTGACCTTCTCGTAGGCCACGAACAGGGCGAACACCGGCAGGCTCCCGGCCATCGACAGGTACCCCCAGAGCGGCCAGCCGGCCTCCCGCCCGTGCGTCAGCGGGTAGATCAGCATCAGCAGGCCGAGGCTGGCCAGGAGCACGCCCACCAGGTCGAGCTTCAGGGCCTGGTCGGCCTTCGACTCGTCGATGAAGCGGCGGCCGAGGAGCAGGCCGGCGATGCCGACCGGCAGGTTGATCAGGAAGATCGGTCGCCAGGCCAGGCCGAACACGTCCCACTCGGTCAGCAGCGCACCGATCATCGGACCGGAGACGGCGCCCAGGCCGACCACCGCACCGAACATGCCGAACACCTTGCCGCGCTCCTCCGCCGGGAAGGTCGCGTGGATGATCGACAGCACCTGCGGCACCATCAGGGCCGCCGTCCCGCCCTGCAGCAGCCGGGTCGCGACCAGCATCTCCGGCCCGGAGGCCAGCCCGCAGAGCGCGGACGCCACGGTGAAGCCGCCGATCCCGATCAGGAACAGCCGCTTGCGGCCGTGGATGTCGCCCAGCCGCCCGCCGGTGATCAGCCCGATCGCGAAGGCCAGCGCGTACCCGCCGGTGACCCACTGCACGGCGCTGAAGGACGCGCCGGTGTCCGCCTGGATGCTGGGGATGGCGATGTTGACGATGGTGACGTCCACCAGGTCCATGAAGGAGGCCACCATCACGATCGCCAGCGCGATCCACCTCCGCCTATCGGCTCCCGCCGCGCTCATTCCGTACTCCTCGACTGCTCGCACTTCCCGCTTCTCGACGTCCCCGACGCTAAGGGGCATATAGGTCAGTTCCTGTCCCAGTTCATCCGGCATGCTGGACGGCATGACCGACACCCCCGCCCGCCTGCTCGGCCTGCTGTCCCTGCTCCAGACCCCGCGGGAGTGGCCCGGCAGCGAGCTCGCCGAGCGACTGGGCGTCAGCCCCCGGACGATCCGGCGCGACATCGACCGGCTGCGCGACCTCGGCTACCCGGTGCAGGCCACCATGGGCGCGGTCGGCGGCTACCGGCTGGTCGCGGGCACCGCGATGCCACCGCTGCTGCTGGACGACGAGGAGGCCGTGGCCATCGCGGTCGGGCTGCGGGCGGGCGCCGGGCACGCGGTGGTCGGCATCGAGGAGGCCTCGGTCCGGGCCCTCGGCAAACTGCTCCAGGTACTGCCCGGCCGGCTCCGGCACCGGGTCGGCGCGCTCAACACCGCGACCGTGCCGCTGCTCACCGGGGACGGCCCGACCGTCGACCCGGAGGACCTCACCCTGCTCGCCGGCGCCGTCACCAACCACGAACGGGTGCGCTTCGCCTACCGCTCCTACGACGGCACCGGCACCAGGCGACTCGTCGAACCCGAGCGGCTGGTCTCGGTCGGCCGCCGCTGGTACCTCGTCGGCTACGACCTGGACCGCGCGGACTGGCGGCTGTTCCGGGTCGACCGGCTGAGCGAGCCCTTCGCCACCGGCGCCCGCTTCACCCCGCGCCCGCTGCCCGCCGAGGACGCCGCCGCGTACGTGGCGGGCAAGCTGCGCCGCCCCTCGCCGAGCGGCACCGTGGTCGCCACCGTGCACGCCCCGGCCGAACTGGTCCGGCAGCGCTTCAAACCGGGCGACTCCGAGATCGAACCGCTCGACGAACACAGCTGCCGGCTGCGCTCGCGCTCCGACTCGCTGGAGTGGACGGCGATGCGGCTGCTGTCCCTGGACCGCGCCTTCGAGGTGCACGAGCCGCCGCAGCTGCGCGAGCACCTCCGGCGGCTGGCCGCGCGCGCCGCCCACGCGGCGGGCCCGGCCGACTGACCCCCGGCCCCGGCCGGCAGCCCCGCCCCGGCCGCCCCGGACCCGGCCCCGGTCCCAGGCCCCGACCGGGTGTCCCCTGTCCCATGCCCCGGCCGGGTACCAGCCGCTGCCCGGCCGAAAACCGCAGCACGCCGTCCCGGCCGTACGCCCGCCCCCGGTCGAGCTCCCCGAGCTCCCCGAGGGCGCCGGGAGCGCCGAGGGCGCCGAGGCGCCGACCCGCTCCCGGCGGACCACCCGGCAACCGTCGCCGCCCTCCCGCTCGCACCGGACCGCACCGGACCGCACCGGACCGGACCGGCTCGCCGTCGGGCTACCGGAGGACGGCCGGTTCCCCGTCCGGCCCGATGCCGGTAGCGGACCTCAGACCCCGTACTCGGCGGTCAGCAGCGCGCGGCCGAGGGTGTGGAAGGTGAGGTGGAAGCCGATCTGCGCCGCCGGGGTGTCGGCGGTGACGTCCAGCTTCTCCACGTCCAGGGCGTGCACGGCGAAGACGTAGCGGTGCGGGGCACCGGGCGGCGGGGCGGCGCCGTCGTACTTGGTGCCCGGGAAATCGTTGCGGCCGTGGAAGGAGGCCGCGCCCGGCAGGTCGTCGTCCGAGGAGCCGGCGCCGCGCGGCAGTCCGGCGGTGTCGGCGGGCAGGCCGAGGGCGAGCCAGTGCCACCAGCCGGAGCCGGTGGGCGCGTCCGGGTCGTAGCAGGTCACGGCGATGCTCCTGGTGCCCTCCGGCAGGCCCGACCAGGCCAGCTGCGGCGAGAGGTTGCCGCCGGCGTGGATGAACTCCGCGGCCAGTGTGCCGCCTTCGGCGATGTCCTGGCTGCTCAGTTCGAAGGACGGCACCTGCGGCAGGAACTCGTACGGCAGCGGCGGACGCTTGCTCATGGGTGGTCACCTCTCGCGACGGGAATGACACCGGTCACTGTAATGGGGTGCACGTCCGATCCCGGCGCCCCTACAGTCGGGGTCATGGCCTCGAACGACCGCAGCCCCGCGACGACCGCGCTCGACCCCGCCACGATGATCGCGGACGCCCGTCGCGCGCTCTTCACCATGGTCGGGGTCCTGGCGGCGATCTGGCTGATCCAGCTGGTGAACTGGATGGACGACTACGACCTCGGCCGGCGGTTCGGCGTCGTCCCGCAGGACGTGAGCCGGCTGCCGAACATCGTCACCGCGCCCTTCCTGCACTGGAACTGGGCCCACCTGGAGGCCAACTCGGGGCCGCTGTTCGTCTTCGGCTTCCTGGCGGCCTACCGCGGCGTCAGGAAGTTCCTCGGTCTGACCCTGCTGGTCGCGCTGACCAGCGAGCTGACGGCCTGGGTCTTCGACAGTCCGAACTCGGTCGGCGCCGGGGCCAGCGGCGTGGTGTTCGGCTACTTCGGCTACGTGGTGCTGCGCGGGGTCTTCGACCGCAACCTGGTCGACACCCTGATCGGCGTCGTCCTCGGCGCCTCCTTCGCCTACATGGTCACCGCCGCGCTGCCGGGCGTCGCCCCGGGGATCAGCTGGTCCGCGCACCTCGGCGGTCTGATCGGCGGCCTGGCCGGCGCCTGGATCTTCCGCAACCGCGTCCCGCGCCCGGTCGCCCCGGCCGGGCCGGGGCCGGTGCCCGCGCCCTCCGCCGGGCCGAGGGCCGCCGCCGGGCCGGCCGGCACCGCCCCGGGCAGCCCCAACGCCGCCCTGCTCAAGGAGCTGGACGATCTGGGCCTGTAGCCCACTCGGACCGCCAGGTATAGACCAATTCCACCCCTGCGGCTAGCGTGAACGGCGCACCAGCCCCCAGCCCCGGAGCCGCACCGTGGAGTCGTCCGTCCTCGCCTTCGCCACCGACCTGCTCGACGAGGGCCCCGACACCTTCTTCGGCAACCTCACCGACCGCGCCGGGGTCGGCGGCGTCACCCTCGCCTCGGTCTACCACGAGGCCCGCGACGTCTTCCCGCACAACCCCCACCGGGTGGTCCGCCACCTGGAGCCGGGCGCGGCGTACTTCCGCCCCGACCCGGCGGCCTGGCGGGGCCGGCGCCTGGCGCCCGCGCCGTCCACCGCCATCGGCGACCGCGACCCCTTCGCCGAGGCCGCCGACGAGGCCCGCCGCCGCGGCCTGAAGCTGCACGCCTGGACGGTGTTCTGCCACAACGACCGGCTGGGCTTCGTCCACCCCGACTGTGCCCCGGCCAACGCCTTCGGCGACCGCCACCTCACCGAGCTCTGCCCGGCGAACCCCGAGGTCCGGGCGTACGCGCTGACCCTGGTCGCCGAACTGGCCCGGTACGGCGTGGACGCCGTCCGCGCCGAGTCGCTGCACTTCCACGGACTGCGCCACGGCCACCACCACGAGCGCTACTTCGAGGAGCTGGGCCCGGTCACCGAGGCCCTGCTCGGGGTCTGCTTCTGTCCGCACTGCCGCGCCGCCGCCACCGCCGCGGGCGTCCCCGCCGAGGAGGTGTCCGGGGCCGTCCGCACCGAAGTGCGCCGCCGCCTGGCCGACGAGTCCGCCGCCACCGAGCCCGCCGACCTGACCGCCCTCGCCGACGGCGCCTTCGCCGCGTACGTGGACGCCTCCGCCGCCACCGTCACCTCGCTGGCCGCCGAGCTGTCCGAGCAGGCCCGCCGCCACGGCATGCGGCTGAGCTTCATGGACGGCGGCGGCCCCGGCAAGGGCTGGCTCTCCGGGATCGACCTGCCCGCCCTCGCGAAGGCCGCCGACGGGATCGAGACGCTCGGCTACGCCCGGACCCCGGAGGCGGTCCGGGAGAAGATCGCCGCCTTCGCCCTGCACGGCGTCCGCCCGCAGGACCTGGCGGTGATCCTGCGCCCGATGTCCTCCGACTGCGACGGCCCGGAGAACCTCGCCGCCAAGATCACCGTCCTGCGCGAACTCGGCGTCCCCGAGGTCGAGTTCTACCACTACGGCCTGATGCGCCTGTCCTCCCTCGACCGGATCGGCGCGGCCCTCTCCGGCTGAGCCTCACCGCCGCCCGCTCCGGCTGAGCCTCACCGCCACCCGCTCCGGCTGGGCCTCACCGCCGCCGCTTGGACGTCCCGAACAGGCTGCGGGAGATCTCCTGCCCGAGCTGCCGCCCGGCCGAGCGCGCGAAGGTCTTCACCGTCGGATTGCTCAGCAGCGACCCGAGCAGACCGCCGACGCCCTCCTTCTCCGCCGGCCGGGGCTCCCGCCGCTCCGGGGCCGGCTCCGGCCCCTGCCCCGGGGTGCCCGGCTCCGTCGGAACCGCCTCCGGCCGGGGCGCCCGCGCCGCCAGCTTCTCGTACGCCGATTCCCGGTCGATCGCGTCCCGGTAGCGCGCCGTCAGCGCAGAGGCGTCCACGACCGCCCGCAGCGCCCCCGCCTCGATCGGCCCCATCAGCGACTGCGGTGCCCGCAGCCTGGTCGCCGCGACGGGCGTCGGCGCACCCTTCTCGGACAGGACGGTCACCACCGCCTCGCCGGTGCCGAGCGAGGTCAGCACCGCGCCGAGGTCGTACGAGGAGCGCGGGAAGGTCGAGACGGTGGCCTTGAGCGCCTTGGCGTCGTCCGGCGTGAAGGCGCGCAGCGCGTGCTGCACCCGGTTGCCCAACTGCGCCAGCACGTCGGACGGGACGTCCCGCGGCGTCTGGGTCACGAAGAAGATGCCGATGCCCTTGGACCGGATCAGCCGCACGGTCTGGGTGATCGCCTCCAGGAAGGCCTTGGAGGCGCCCTTGAACAGCAGGTGCGCCTCGTCGAAGAAGAACACCAGCTTGGGCTTGTCGAGGTCGCCGACCTCGGGCAGCTCCTGGTAGAGGTCGGCGAGCAGCCACATCAGGAAGGTGGAGAACAGCCGCGGCCGGTCCTGCACCGCGGGCAGCTCCAGCACCGAGACCACGCCCCCGCCCTCCGGTGTGGTCCGCAGCAGTTCGGCGGTGTCGAACTCGGGCTCGCCGAAGAACGCCCCGGCGCCCTCGTTCTCCAGCACGGTGAGCGCGCGCAGGATCACCCCGGCGGTGGCCGCCGAGAGCCCGCCGATGGTCCTCAGCTCCTCCTTGCCCTCGGGCGAGGCGAGGAAGGCGATCACCGCGGTCAGGTCCTTGAGGTCGTAAAGCTCCAGGCCCTTGCCGTCGGCGTAGTGGAACACCAGGCCGAGCGAGGACTCCTGGGTCTCGTTCAGGTCGAGGACCTTGGACAGCAGCAGCGGCCCGAAGCTGGTGACGGTGGCCCGGACCGGGATGCCCTCGCCCTGTCCGCCGAGCGAGTAGAACTCGGCGGGGCAGCCCCGGGCCGTCCACTGCTGCCCGACCTCGGCGGCCCGGGCGCCGGTGCGCTCGCTCGGCACGCCGGGCGCGGCGACACCGGAGACGTCCCCCTTGATGTCGGCCAGGAAGACCGGCACGCCCTGCCCGGAAAGCTGTTCGGCGATCAGCTGGAGGGTCTTGGTCTTGCCGGTGCCGGTGGCCCCGGCGACCAGTCCGTGCCGGTTGAGCACGCCCAGCGGGATGCGCACCTGGGCGTCCGGGTAGGCGGTGCCGTCCAGCAGCACCGCACCGAGGTCGAGGGCGGGCCCGGTGAAGGCGTACCCGTCGGCGATCTCCCGGACGGCCTGCGGGGTGGGGGCGGAGGACATCGGTGCACACTCCTGGGCGGATCGGAACGCTTCGGAACGCTTCGGAACGCATCGGAACGCATCGGCATCGGAATCGGAGCCACATCGGTCTCCGGGCGATGTTCGCGACATTTCCCATCAAACAACCGCATTCGTCCACGCGCAGTTCACGCCGACGCGCGTGGCGGCGTCGCGGCTGCTGCGCCATTCGCCGCCCAAACGGTAGGCTTTCCGTGTGATCTTCAAGCGCATCGGCAATGGGCGGCCGTACCCGGATCACGGCCGGACGAGCACCCGACAGTGGGCTGACGTCGCCCCGCGTCCGGTGCGGCTCGACCAGCTGGTGACCACCAAGGGCCAACTCGACCTCGAAACCCTGCTGGCCGAGGACTCGACCTTCTACGGGGACCTCTTCGCCCACGTGGTGAAGTGGCACGGCGACCTCTACCTGGAGGACGGACTGCACCGGGCCGTACGGGCCGCGCTGCAGCAGCGCCAGGTGCTGCACGCCCGTGTCCTCGAAATGGAGTGACGGACCGAAACGGAGCGACGGACCGCCCGCACCGGGCGGGTCGCACCCCTGCGGACTTCCGGACCGCCCCCTCGCCGACCCCGGCGGCGGGCGGTCCACGCGTACCCCGGTACCCCCGTTCGGGTACCGGGGTACTCCAAATGATGATCGTTTAGTACCTTCACAGCTGTACGGCACTACGCTGCTGACTACGGCTGCGACCAGGGGATCCGCCCGCACCGGGGGAGCTCCTGCCCGGCCGACCCGTCATCCCGACCCCGCCCCGGTACGAGGGGGAGACAAACCATGAGCATGTTGACTCCCCAAGGCCTCAAGGGGAAGCAGTACCGCATCACCGGCAACTCCTACCCACGGCTGGGCCGGCCCCCGAAGAAGAGCCGCAAGGTGATCGCCGCGCTCGTCGGCCTGCTCACCCTGGCCCTGATCGCCCTCGGCGGCGTCCAGCTGTACGACATCTTCACGGGCAAGAACAAGAACTCCTCCGCCCAGGCGTGCGCGGCCCCGTCCGGCAAGCCGCTGGCCGCCCCGACGGCGGGCGCCACCCCGGGCGCCCCCGCCGCCTCCGGCGCACCCGCCGCCCAGGGCGACCCGCACGCCGTCCCGCAGGCCGCCGCGGTCACGGTGAACATCTACAACGCCACCACCAAGGCCGGCCTGGCCGGGCGGACGGCCGAGGAGTTCAAGAAGCGCGGCTTCACCATCGGCAAGGTCGGCAACGCCCCGGCCGAGCTGGACAAGAAGGTGCCCGGCACCGCCCAGGTGATCGCCGGCCCGACCGGCGCCGGAGCCGGCACCCTGGTCGGCTCGCAGATCGCCGGGGCCACCGTCACCGCCGACGCCCGGACCGACACCAGCGTGGACTTCGTGATCGGCGACAGCTACAACGCCCTGCTGGACGAGACCCAGGCGGCCGCCGCGCTCGCCCTCGCCACCAAGCCGTCCCCCACCCCGACCGCGAGCGGCAGCTGCTGACACCCCGGACGACACCCGGACGACGGAACACCCGGGACGAACGGAAGGGCCCTCCGGCAACGCGCCGGAGGGCCCTTCGTCGTTCTCCGCGGGTTCTCAGCCCGCGGTGCCGTACAGCCGGTCGCCCGCGTCGCCGAGGCCGGGGACGATGTAGCCGTTCTCGTTGAGCCGCTCGTCCAGCGCGGCGGTGACCACGGTGACCGGCAGGTCCGCCAGCTCCCGCCGCATCACCTCGACGCCCTCGGGGGCGGCCAGCAGCACCACGGCGGTGACGTCGGTGGCGCCGCGCTCGATCAGCATCTTGATCGCGGCGACCAGGGTGCCGCCGGTGGCCAGCATCGGGTCGAGCACGTAGACCTGGCGGCCGGAGAGGTCGTCCGGCATCCGGGTCGCGTACGTGGAGGCCTCCAGGGTCTCCTCGTTGCGGACCATGCCGAGGAAGCCCACCTCGGCGGTCGGCAGCAGCCGGGTCATCCCGTCCAGCATGCCGAGGCCGGCCCGCAGGATCGGGACGACCAGCGGGCGCGGGTAGCTGAGCCGGGTACCGAGCGTGACCGCCACGGGCGTGGTGATCTCCACCTCGTCGGTGCGGACGTCCCGGGTGGCCTCGTAGGCGAGGAGGGTCACCAGCTCGTCGGTCAGGCGACGGAAGGTCGGCGAGTCGGTGCGCTCGTCGCGCAGGGTGGAGAGCTTGTGGGCGACCAGGGGGTGGTCGACGACGTGGAGACGCATGTACCGAGGTTAGCCCGGGTCTGGACGCCTGTACGACACGCCGTGCCCGACCCGGGCGCCGGACCGGGTGACACGGCCGTGACACGCCGTGACAACGGGTGAATGTCCGGACGGAAGCGTCTGCTGTGGTATCAACCGGGCCGTTCTGGGAATGTCACGTCTTATGACGAGCAACCCGAAGGCCGGGGACGGCTCGGCGGACGAGCCCGGCGGCGGGGCGGGCCCGCGCCCGGGCCCGCCGGACGACCCTCCGGAGACCGAGGCGGAGCGCCGCAAGCGGCGGGCCGTCTTCCTGCGCGAGCTCACCGAGGCGCGCGAACTCCGGGAGCGGGTCCAGCCGCGACGGACCAAGGAACGGCGGATGCGCGAGGCGATGCGGATGCGAACCTTCCGGATCTGACGGGCCCCCGGCCGGGGTCCGGAGCGGGCCGCCGCCGGTCCCGACGGGCGCTCGGAGCAAATTTCGACCGCCTTCGGACCGTCCCCGCGCGGGTTCGCCCTCCGCCGCCCGGCCCTTCCGACACGACCTGCAAAGACGCGCTGCCGAACACCCCCCGCAAGGGCGGGCTTTCTGTCACGATTCCGATGGGACGGTCCGAAGAGCGGACCGCCTCTGGCGCGGGGGCGGCCAGATTTCCGCGTTGCCCGAGCGCGCCGACAGCCGAGACCGATGATCTTGGGAGTGTCCCTGGTGGCGTACTTCGCTGCAGTGCTTGCTCGCACCGAGGACGGGTGGGATGTGAGCGAGACGGAACTCGACGACGTCGAAACCCTGGCCGATCTGACCGACCTGGCCCGCGACTCCGCGCAGGACGACGACAGCGTCCTGATCTTCATCGAACAGGAGGACTCCTGGTTCGCCGTCGTCCGCGTGGACGGCGAGGACGACCCCCGGATCTTCGTGTCGGACGGCGCCGCCGCCGCCCGCAGCTCCTACGGCTCCGTCCTCACCGACGAGCTGGTCGACCAGGCCGGCGAGAGCGAGTTCGGCGACCTGGACCACCTGCTGGACGAGGACGAGGAGACGCAGGACCAGGACAACGAGGACGCCGCGCCGAACGGCGGGGTCCCGGTCGGCCCGCTCGGCGACGCGCACCTGCTCACCGAGTTCGGCCTGGCCTCCGACGCGCTGCTCGCCCTCAGCGGCGAGGGCGCGGTGCCGGGCGACGCCCTGGAGGAGATCGCGGAGGCCCTGGGCTGCGGCGAGGTCCTGGAGGCCGTCCGGTAGGGCGGCGGGATACCCGACACTGGATGCCATGCAGCCCGCATCCACCGCGCAGACCGTCCCGCTCGTCCCCCCGCTGCCCGCCCCCGTCCGCCCCGACCCGGTCCGCGACCGCTGGGCGGCGCCGATGCGCCTCGCCATCGCCGAGGCCGCCCTGGCGCCGACCACCGGGGACGTCCCGGTCGGGGCGCTCGTCCTGGGCCCGGACGGCGAAGTGATCGGGCGCGGCCACAACGAGCGCGAGGCGGTGGGCGACCCGACCGCGCACGCCGAGGTGGTGGCGATCCGACAGGCGGCCGCGGCGGTCGGGGAGTGGCGGCTCTCCGGCTGCACCCTGGTCGTCACGCTGGAGCCGTGCACGATGTGCGCCGGCGCCATCGTGCTCTCCCGGATCGACCGGGTGGTCTACGGCGCCCTCGACGAGAAGGCCGGCGCGGCCGGCTCGCTCTTCGACGTGATGCGCGACCGCCGGCTCAACCACCGCCCCGAGGTGATCTGGGGCGTCCTCGCCGAGGAGTGCGGCGAGCAGCTGCGGGCGTTCTTCGACACCCACCGCTGAACCCCGCCCGCAGCCCCGCCGCCCGCAGCCCCGCCGACGGCCGTCCCGATACGGATTTCGTCCCCGAGCCACCCGTCCGGTAGAGTTCCCCTCGGTAGCGTGTCCGAGCGGCCAAAGGAGCACGCCTCGAAAGCGTGTGTGGGGGCAACTCCACCGTGGGTTCGAATCCCACCGCTACCGCCAGAAAGCCCGAGGGCCCGTCCGATCCGGACGGGCCCTCGGCGTTTCCGCGCACCCTCGGACGCGGAAAGGGCTCCGTACCCCGGGCCGATGACCACCGGTGCCCGGTCCGTACGGAGCCTGGAGGGGGGAGCGGCTCGGGGGGACTGACCGCTCCCCCTGCGGAGTCCCACAACCGGCGCCGCGTCGGGGGGAAGCCGCGGCAGCCGGTCCCACAGCGGGGAGCTCCGGATCCACGCACCGGGGATTCCTGCCAGATCCTCGGTACGTCATCCATCCTGCCGCCCGGTTCCCGGCCGGGCACCCGGAGAAAGGCCCCACTCGCGGGGACCTTCGTCCCGCCGGCCGAACGCGTCGCACACTTGATAGCCCGTCCGGGTGGATAAGCTGCCCCCTGCAGGCCGCTCGGGGACCGGATGACGGCGGCCCACCGCTGGGAGGAAGGTCACCCGATGGCGCAGGCGAAGAAGATCGGCATGGTCCTCCTGCTCGTCTTCGTGCTCTACTCGATCATCACGTCGCCGGCCCGGTCCGCCGAGCTCGTCCAGCTGGGGTTCGAGGGCATCTCGAACGCGGCCAAGGCGGTCGGCACCTTCATGACCGGGCTGATCAAGTAGTCCGGCCCGGCCGGGTGGCCACCGCCCGGCCGGCGGACGGCCGTCCGCCGGCCCCGGCCCACCGGCTACGGTGGGCGGGACCCCCAGCCCCCGTCCGCGAGGAGCGGCAATCGTGATCCGGCACCTGGTCCTGTTCAAGCTCAACGAAGGCGTCAGCAAGGACGACGAGCGCGCGCTCGCCGGCGCCAAGGCGTTCTCCGAACTCGGCGCGGTCATCCCCGAGCTGCGCGAGTGGGAGTGCGGCTGGAACACCACCGAGCGCGACATCGCCCACGACTACGCCATCAACAGCCTGGTCGAGGACCGCGACGCCCTGCAGGCCTACCTGACCCACCCGGCCCACCAGGCCGCAGCCGGCCAGTGGCGCGAGTTCGCGACCTGGGTGATCGCCGACATCGAGGTCTGAGCCCCCGTCCGGCCCGGTCACGCCCGGCCGGACCCGGCAGACCACCCGGCCGGCCCCCCGGCCGCCCCGAGTCCGTCCCGCGACTTTCCCCCGGACGGACCGCAGCGCCCCGTCCGGCCTCCGGACGGGGCGCCTTGCTCCGTCCCGGAACGACCCGTGCCGCAGCTCACCGGCGGCCCCCGCGAAGGTTGAACGCCCCACCAACACACCTCCACCGGGTGCTTGCCCGACCTGTGCCCACCTTGTGATGCTATGACCGGTTTTGCCGGACATGGCCAGGTGATGAACCAGCCGCGACACCCGATCCGCAGGGCCCGCCGTTGTCGACTTTGGGAGGGGTGACGTGTCCGTGGACGAGGTGCTGGCTGCGATCATCAGCCCGGCCGGCGAGCTCCGCCCGGACGGCCTGCGCGGCCCCGGCGGAAGGCCCGTCGTGGACGTCCGGACGCTGACCCGAGTGCTGTTCGAGCGGCTCTCCGAGCTGCCCCCGGACGCCCCCGAGCGGGAGCGGGTCCGGGCCGCCCTGATCGAGGTGAACATCCCGCTGGTCCGCTACGCGGCCACCCGCTTCCGCAGCCGCAGCGAGCCGATGGAGGACGTCGTCCAGGTCGGCACCATCGGCCTGATCAACGCGATCGACCGCTTCGACCCCGGCCGCGGCGTCCAGTTCCCCACCTACGCGCTGCCGACCATCCTGGGCGAGATCAAGCGCTACTTCCGGGACAACGTCCGCACCATGCACGTGCCGCGCCGGCTCCAGGAGCTGTGGGTCCAGGTCAGCGGCGCCATGGAGGAGCTGACGGTGCTGCACGGACGGGTGCCCAAGGTCCCGGAGATCGCCGCCAGCCTGCGGATCCCCGAGGAGGACGTCCGGGCCTGCCTGGACGCCGGGCGGGCGTACAACGCGGCCTCCCTGGAGGCCGCCCAGGAGCACGAGGGCGGGCTCGCCCTGCTCGACCGGCTCGGCTACGAGGACTCCGCGCTGGCCGAGGTCGAGCACCGCGACATGGTCCGCCACCTGCTGGTCCAACTCCCCGAGCGGGAGCGCCGGATCGTGATGCTGCGGTTCTTCGCCAACCTCACCCAGTCCCAGATCAGCACCGAACTGGGGATGTCCCAGATGCACGTCTCACGGCTGCTCTCGCGGATCCTCACCCGGCTCCGGACCGGCAACTCATGGGAAGAGTGAGATTGCAGCGCGTTACCCCCGCGTGACATCTTGCGACGTTCGGGTTTGCCGTGCACCGTGTTCCGGTATGGAGGGGGAGGGCCCTGCCGGGAACCTCCGTGCGAGGGCCCCCGTTCAAGTGTCAGTCACGAGGGGGTGGGTGCATGTCCGGAGAGCTGGGCACTGCGGAGATCCACGCTGGTCAGGCCCGCGGCACGGCCGTCGCCGAGGACCTGGTCCCGCGGCAGCGGGTCGAACCGGCCGGGCCGCCCGGCCCCGACGCGGCGCCGGTGGCACCGCCCGGTCCGGACACGGCACCGGTGACGCCGCCCGGCGCCGGGCTGGACACCCGGACGCTCTCCCGCTCGCTGTTCCTGCGGCTGGCCGCGCTGGAGCCCGGCAGCGACGAGCACACCTACGTCCGCGACACCCTGATCGAGCTCAACCTGCCGCTGGTCCGGTACGCCTCGGCGCGTTTCCGCAGCCGCAACGAGCCGATGGAGGACATCGTCCAGGTCGGCACCATCGGCCTGATCAAGGCGATCGACCGCTTCGACCCGGAGCGCGGGGTGGAGTTCCCCACCTTCGCGATGCCGACCGTGGTCGGCGAGATCAAGCGCTTCTTCCGGGACACCAGCTGGTCGGTCCGGGTGCCGCGGCGGCTCCAGGAGCTGCGGCTGGCCCTCACCAAGGCCGGCGACGAGCTGTCCCAGCGGCTGGACCGCTCCCCCACCGTCGCCGAGCTGGCCGTCTGCCTGGGCGTCAGCGAGGAGGACGTGGTCGAGGGCCTCGCGGTCGGCAACGCGTACACCGCCAGCTCGCTCGACTCCGGCTCCGGCGAGGAGGACAGCGACGGGCCGCTGGCCGACCGGCTGGGCTACGAGGACCTCGCGCTGGAGGGCGTGGAGTACCGGGAGTCGCTGAAGCCGCTGCTGGCCAAGCTGCCGCCGCGCGAGCGCCGGATCATCATGCTGCGCTTCTTCGGCAACCTCACCCAGTCGCAGATCGGCGAGGAGATCGGGATCTCACAGATGCACGTCTCCCGGCTGCTCACCCGCACGCTCACCCAGCTCCGCGAGGGGCTGATCAGCGAGGGCTGAGCCGCCCGGTCAGCGTCCTCCGCCGTCCAGCAGGTTGACGCGCAGTCCGGTCAGCACGTCGTCGTCCAGCCCGAGCCCCTCCCACCAGAACGGGTCGAAGCCGCCCCATCCGGCCTCGACCTCCGCGAAGGCCGCGTCCAGGTAGTCGCGGTCGGCCCGGAAGACCGGCAGGAGCAGCTCGGGCTCGCGCATCAGGCCGCGGGCGGCGAGGTCGGCCAGGACCCGGTCGACGACCGGGGCCGAGCGCTCGTTGGTGAGCAGGTAGTCGGCGAGGACGGTCTCGCGGTCCACCCCGAGGGCGGTCAGCAGGAGCGCGGCGGCCCAGCCCGTGCGGTCCTTTCCGGCCGAGCAGTGGAACAGCAGCGGCGTGCCCTCCGGGGCGGCCAGCAGGCGCAGCAGGGCGGCGAAGCGCTCGCGCGCCACCGGGTCCGTGACGAACCAGCGGTAGAGGCCGGTCATCATCGCGCCCGCCCGGCCCTCGCCGAGCAGGGCGCGCTGCCGCTGCGGGCTGCTGTCGCCCAGCGCGTCCCTGATCATCAGGTAGATGTCGAAGTCCGTTGCCTGCAACGGGAGATGGTGCATCGTCACGCCGTCGGGCAGCCGGTCCGGGCCGGCGTCGCGGACCTCGTCCGCGCTGCGCAGGTCCACCACCCGGCGCAGTCCCAGCGCGCCGAGCGGGCCAAGGTCCTCGGCGGTGACATGGTTCAGGCCATCGCTGCGCAGGGCCACTCCGCGTCGCAACTTCCGCCCGTCAGCGGCCCGGTAACCGCCCAGATCACGGGCATTGACGGCCCATCGCAGGCCGAGACTGCGCCCGACCAGCTCCGTTCCTTCCGGTTCCGGCGCCCAATTCCGAGGGCCCCCGATTCCACCGGACTCCATCTGCTGATCGGTCACGCGGACGCCTCCATTGCATATTCGGACTGTCACATGGCACAGCCGTGCCCGATATTGCATGAACCTGCCCAATGGACCGGCGAGATGTGCGAGAGTGTCATGCGCAACGACGACAGTGTAGGTGCCCCGCCCGCCCCACAGGGCCATACCGTCGGTAACCAGGTGTAGCGCTCAGCTTCCGGTTTTTCATTTTCAATTCATTATTTGCGCCACCGGTACAGTTCCGGTCACAATCAGCGCCTTCATGGCATCGCCATGAACGTTGGTAACAGGTTCGCTGCACTCTCGCCCTTTTGGTCCCTCGCACGGCCGACCCTCGACCAGGATGGGCCCCGGGCAGCCTGCTGCCCGCGAACAGCTACACGGGTAGGCGAGCGCCGAGCAGCGCGGCGCCTGTCCCAAGGGGAGGATCACCATGGGTCGAGCGACCCGAAGAGTCGCCGCGTGTGCGGCGGCAGTTCTGCTGGCCAGCGGCCTGCAGTCCACCCTGGCCTACGGCGACACCACGCCGCCCAGGATCGACCTCACCATCCTGGTCGTCGACGACGGTGGCCCCTCGGTCGCCGCCATCACCGCCGAACTGAAGAGCCAGGGCACCCCGTACAAGGTCGTCAGCCTCAATGACCCCAACCGTCCCGTCATCAACTCGGCTTTCCTGAGCGACACGGTGAACGGGCAGCCCCGGGGGAAGTTCCAGGGCATCGTGCTGCCCAACGAAAACCCCTTCCCCAACAGCGCCGCCGAGATGACGGCCATCGCGAGCTACGAAGCCGCTTTCAACGTCCGCCAGATCGACGCGTACACGTGGGCCAGCCCGGCGGTGGGGCTGAACTACGCCCAGAATCCCGGATTCGTCGGCACTCTCGACGGATTCCAGGGAGCCACCACCGCGGCCGGAACTTCGGGCCCGTTCGGGTACCTCAAGGGCAGCGTCCCGTTCGAGGACAACGACCCGAACGTCAGCGAGAGCTACGGCTACCTGGCCACCCCGCTCGCGAGCCTCCCGGCCGGCGCCTCCTTCGTCCCGCTGGTCGACGCCGCGATACCCAGCACCACCTCGCGCGGGTCGCTGGTCGGCGAGTACACCCACGACGGCCGCAAGGAACTGGTCGTCACCTTCGTCTACAACCAGTACCAGCAGCAGTACCGCCTGCTGGCCCGCGGCATGGTCGACTGGATCACCCAGGGCGTCCACCTCGGCTACGACCGCAACTACTTCGCGGCGCACGTGGACGACGTCTTCCTGGCCGACGACCGCTGGGACACCTCGCTGAAGTGCACGCCCGGTGACGTCACCTGCCCGCCCGGCACCCCGGACACCGCCAACCCGATCCGGATGACCCAGGCGGACGCGCAGTACCTCAAGCAGTGGCAGACCGCCAACAACTTCACCCTGGACATGGTGTTCAACGGTGGCGGCAGCGAGGACTGGAAGGCCGACCACGAGACCACCGTGGACCCCACGGCAACTCAGATGATCGCCGACCAGAACAGCTACCGCTGGGTCAACCACACCTACACCCATCCGTACCTGGGCTGCGTCCAGGACGTCTCGGTGGTGCCGTGGGTCTGCACCAAGAACGCCTCCGGCGGCACGGTCTGGACCGACCAGAACACCATCTCCACCCAGATCAAGAACAACTTCGACTGGGCCACCGCGAACGGCCTGAAGGCCGACCCGCAGGTCCTGGTCACCGGTGAGCACTCCGGTCTGCTGACCGCCCCGCAGGAGACCAGCGACAACCCGTACCTGGCCCCGGCGCTGGCCGCCAACGGGATCAAGTTCACCGGCAGCGACGCCTCCCGCGAGCCCGCCCAGCGGGCCGTCGGCTCGTCCACGCTGACCGTGCCGCGGTACCCGATGAACGTCTTCTACAACGCCGGGACGGCGAAGGAGGAGGCCGACGAGTACAACTGGATCTACACCAGCAAGGCCAACGGCGGCAGCGGCGTCTGCGAGAACAACGCCAACTCGACCTGCCTGCCGGCGCCGCTGGACGTCAACACCGGTTTCCAGTCGTACATCGTGCCGCTGGAGGCCCGGATCGACCTCGGCCACGTGCTGAGCAACGACCCGCGGCCGCACTTCATCCACCAGTCGAACCTGTCCGAGGACAAGATCCTCTACCCGGTCCTGGAGAAGATCCTCGGCACCTACCGGTCGCTGCACGCCGACAACGCCCCGATCGTCAACCTCGGCGAGAAGGAGATCGGCCAGGAGTTCCAGAAGCGCGCGGCCTGGAACGCGGCCGTCGCCGCCGGCAAGGTCACCGCCTACCGGGTCGGCAACACCGTGACGGTCAGCGCGCCGTCCGGCGTTCAGGTCCAGGCCACCATGCCGACCGGCACTTCTCAGAAGCTGGTCATCGGATCGACCGCGTTCGGTTCGTCCTACGCCGGTACGCTCTCCGGCTGGGTGTCCCCGGGCACCCTGCAGAGCAACGTCACCCTGCAGCTCCCGTCCGCGCCGGCCGCCCCGGCCGCCGTGGCGCCGAGCGTCGCGGCCAAGTCCGTCCCGGCCGCGGTGCCGGCGGACAAGAAGGTCGTCCCGCAGGGCGTCGCCACCCCGGTGCCGGTGGGCCCGAGCGACACCACCCGCAAGCCGGCGCCGTCCCTGGTGCCCGGTAGCGGGACCCCGGTGCCCGGCAAGGGCGTGACCGCTGATAACAAGGGCACGGCGAAGAACGGCAAGGCCTCTGGGGGGACGGCCACGCCGAGCAGCACCACCGGACGCTCCGGCAACCGGTAACCCGAACCACCCGCTGGCGGGGGGGGGGGGGGGGGGGCCCCCCCCCCCCCCCCCCCCCCCCCCCCCCCCCCCCCCCCCCCCCCCCCCCCCAACCAAACAACGGCGGGG
>NZ_JBHWCL010000137.1:18426-26629 GCF_042735125.1 Kitasatospora sp. NPDC059599
GTAACCCCCACCCCCCGGGGGGGGGGGTCGCGCGCGCCCTCCCCGCCCCCCCCCCGCCACGGCTCCCGTTCCGGCCACCCAGGCCGGAACCGACGCAAGAACAGGAGGGGGGACAGGAATGCGCGTCACCCTGCTCACCGAGGGGACGTATCCGCACCAGCACGGCGGCGTGAGTGTCTGGTGCGACCAGCTCGTTCAAGGCATGCCGGACGTCGACTTCGACGTCATCGCCGTCACCGGGACCGGCCACGAAGCACTGGCCTGGGAGTTGCCCGCCAACGTACGGTCGGTCACGACCGCTCCGCTGTGGGGACCGGCCTCCGAGGCCGGGCCGCCCCGCGGCAAGGAGATGCGGCGCTTCCTCAACGCGTACGAGCGCTTCCTGCACTCCATCCTCGACCCGGTCTACACCACGCACTTCGGCACCGAGCTGTACGGCTTCGCCGACCTCGCCCGGCGCGGGCTGCTCAGCCCCGCGCTGCGCAGCGAGAGAGCGCTCCGCACCCTCCAGCACGTGTGGACGCGGGACTACCTGCCCACCGCCGTCTCCCGGCCCACCCTGCACGACGCGCTGAACGCGACCGACCTGCTGGAGCACGCCCTGCGGCCGCTCTCGGTCGAGCCGCCGAAGGACGGCGTCGCGCACGCGGCCAGCGGCGGCCTCGCCACCCTGCCCGGGCTGATCGCCGCCCAGCAGTACGGCGTACCGTTTCTGCTCACCGAGCACGGCATCTACCTGCGCGAGCGCTACCTCGGCTACCGCACCGGACCGTACCGCTGGCCGGTCAAGGCCCTCCTGCTCGGCTTCTACCGGATGCTCGCCGAGGAGAGCTACCGGGTGGCCGCGCTGGTCACCCCCGGCAACCGGTACAACCGGCGCTGGGAGGAACGCGGCGGCACCCCGTCCGCGCACATCCGCACCGTCTACAACGGAGTGGACCCGGCGGCCTTCCCGCCGGCCGGGCCCGAACCCGAGACCCCGACCCTCAGCTGGGCCGGCCGGGTCGACCCGATCAAGGACCTGGAAACGCTGATCCGGGCCTTCGCCATCGTCCACCGAGAGATCCCCGAGGCGCGGCTGCGGCTCTTCGGGGGCACCCCCAAGGGCGGCGAGGCGTACCGGGACGGCTGCATAGCCCTGGCCGCCGAACTCGGCGTGGCCGAGTCGGTGGCCTTCGAGGGCCGCGTCGCCGACATCACCGACGCGTACGCGGCGGGCAACGTGGTCATGCTCTCCAGCATCAGCGAGGGCTTCCCGTTCACCCTGATCGAGGCGATGTCCTGCGGCCGCGCGACCGTCTCCACCGACGTGGGCGGCGTCCGCGAGGCCGTCGGCGACACCGGCCTGGTCGTCCCGCCGCGCGAGCCCGAACCGATGGCGGCCGCCGCGATCGAGCTGCTGCGCGACGCCGAACGGCGCGCCCGGCTCGGCGAGGGGGCCCGGCTGCGGGTGATCGAGCAGTTCACCCTCCGCCAGAACATCGACGGCTTCCGCGGCATCTACACCGAACTCCTGGGCACCTCCCGCTGGATGCCCGGCGGCATGGTGGCCGTCACCGACCAGGTCCCCAGCCCCGACTGGGACCAGCAGCTCGCCGCCGCCCGGCCCGAACCGAGCGAGGTGGGCGCATGAGCGCGCGAAGCATGGGGGTCCCCCCGGCCGAAGGCTGGGGGAGAATGATCGAGAGGTGCGCGTTCCGCGAAGCGGCCGCCGAGCGCAGCGAGGTGGGCGCATGAGTGCGCGTAGCAAGCGAATGATCGAGAGGTGCGCGTTCCGCGAAGCGGCCGCCGAGCGCAGCGAGGTGGGCGCATGAGCGGTCCCCTGCGTCTCGTTCCCGACGAGGGCGGCGCCGAGCGGACGATGCAGCTGCGCACGCTGCCGCTGAAGCTCCGCCGTCCCGCCGCGCCGGAGCCGGAGCCCGGGCCCGAGGAGCAGCTCGGTCTCTCCGCGGACCCGCTGGACGAGCTCGCCGAGCGCCTGCAGGACATCTGCGCCGACGCCGTCCACCCGTACGAGATCGCGGCCTTCCTGGAGTCCGACGGCCTGTCGGACGAGCAGGCGGCCCTGCTGTACGGCCGGCCCGACGCGTTCACCGTCGCCGAGGAGCTGTTCGAGAAGGTCCAGCGCCGCTACCCCGGCCCGAGTTCGGAGTTCGCCAACCCCTGGCGGGCCGACCCCTGGCGCTGCGTGGTGCGGGGACTGGTGTTCGCCCTGCCCGGCCTGGGCTACCTGCTCGGTGCCAACCTGTTCGCGACGGCCCGGATGCGGTTCGGCCTGCCCTCGGGCATGCTCGCGCTGTCCATCGCCACACTGGTCAGTTGGGGCTTCAACCAGGCCCTGGCGCACCGCGCGTACCGCTGGCTGGGCCGGCTCCGCCGCCGCGAGGCAGCGGTCTGCCTGGCCGTCGGCGCCCCGCTCGGCGCGCTGATCGCGGCCGCCGCCGCGTACGTGGTGGGCGGGCCGCTCGGGGCGCTGTGCTTCGCCGCCGGGCAGTCCTGCTACCTGGCGGCGGCCACCGTGCTGCTGGTGCTCGGGCGGGAGAAGTTCCTGCTGCTGTCGCTGGCGCCGGCGTCGGTCGGTGCGGGCGTGGTGCTGGCTGCGGACGTCCCGCAGGTGGTCCGCACGGTCGTGCTGCTCACCTCGGTGCTGCTGGCGGTCGGACTCTCCGTCCGGGAGCTGCTGGCCTGCGTCCGCGGTGGCGAGCGCGAGTCCGTCGAGCTGAAGCTGCCGCTGCGCCAGGAGGTCCCGCACCTGCTGTTCGGCCTGGCCTGCGGCGCGCTCACGCTGATCGCCGGCCTGGGCACGACCATCCACCAGGCGGTGCGGACCGGCGGCCACGCCATCCAGGGGACGCCGACCACGCCGACCGGACCGGCCATGATCGCGCTGACGCTCAGTCTCGGCCTCGCCGAGTGGCTGCTGTTCCGCTACCGGGCGATGGCGGTGGCCGCGCTGCGCACCAGCCACACCACCGGGCAGTTCACCCGCCGCACCGGCGGGATCCTGCTCGGCTGCCTGTTCATCTACCTCACCACCGTGGCCGCGCTGGACGCCGCCGCGACCGTGCTGTGGCCGGGCGCCCCGACGCTCGGCGTGCCGCAGCTCGGCGCGATGCTGCTCCTGGGCGGCTCGCTCTGGCTGGCGCTGCTGCTGAACGCCTTCGGGTTCAGCTGGAGCACCGCCCTCATCTGTCTGGCCGCCGCAGGTGCCGAGAGCACCGGGCTGCTGACCGGTGCGGACCCGATCGTCCTGCAGCTCATCGGCTGCGGGGCGGCCGCCGTCGTCCTCACCGCCATCGCCGGGCCCGTGCTCGGCCGCACCACCCAGCACCGCTGAACCACCCGCACCACGCCGGAACCACGTCGGCACCATCTCCGCACCACTTCGAATATCCCGCACGCCCACTTCGCGTGCACCGCCGTACCCGTTCCACCCGAGTCACCAACCGAACCGGCGGCGGCCGACCACCACAGAGCGTCCGGCCGCCCCGACAGATCGAGAAAGCGATTTCCGCATGAGCAGCGTCGCGGTTACCGGAGCCGAGGGCTTCATCGGCTCACACCTCGTCGAGACCCTGGTCGCCGACGGGCACCACGTCCGCGCGATGGTCCAGTACAACTCCTTCTCCTCCTTCGGGTGGCTGGAGACCCTGTCCGAGGAGGTGCTGGACTCGGTCGAGATCGTCCTCGGCGACGTCCGCGACCCGGGCTCGGTCAACGGCCTGGTCAAGGGCACCGAGGCGGTCTACCACCTGGCCGCCCTGATCGCGATCCCGTACTCCTACCGCGCCCCCCACTCGTACGTGGACACCAACGTCACCGGCACCCTGAACGTGCTGGAGGCGGTGCGCCACCTGGAGATCCCCCGTCTGGTGCACACCTCCACCAGCGAGACCTACGGGACGGCGCAGACCGTGCCGATCACCGAGGACCACCCGATCAACACCCAGTCCCCGTACGCCGCCTCCAAGGCCGGCGGGGACCGGCTGGCCGACAGCTACCACGCCAGCTTCGAGACCCCGGTCGTCACCCTGCGCCCGTTCAACACCTTCGGGCCGCGCCAGTCGATGCGCGCCGTCATCCCGACCGTGATCGCCCAGGTCGCGGCCGGCCAGACCGAGATCACCCTCGGCGACCTGCGTCCGACCCGTGACTTCACGTTCGTCAAGGACACCGCGAACGCCTTCCGCACGGTGGGCACCGCGCCCGCCGAGTCGGTGGTCGGCCGGACCTTCAACGCCGGCACCGGCGGCGAGATCTCGGTCGGCGACCTGGTCACCCTGGTCGGCAAGCTGATGGGCGTCGACCTGGTGGTGAAGGAGGACGAGCAGCGCATCCGTCCGACCAACTCCGAGGTCATGCGCCTGGTCGCGGACGCGTCGCGGCTGCGCGCGGCCACCGGCTGGGCCCCGCAGTTCAGCCTGGAGCAGGGCCTGGAGCAGACCATCGAGTTCTTCCGCGACCCGGCCAACCTGGCCCGCTACAAGACCGACATCTACAACGTCTGACCGCCTTCGCGATCTTGCTCGTCCTGGTAACCAAGGTTCGTGTCCTGCACATCCTTTCCGTGGGGGAAACACCATGCATGCAGTGATCCTGGCCGGCGGCAAGGGCGTTCGTCTGCGCCCGTACACCACCGCGCTCCCCAAGCCGCTCGTTCCGATCGGCGACCAGCACGCGATCCTGGAGATCGTGATGCGCCAGCTCGCAGCCGCGGGCTTCCAGTCCGTCACCCTGGCCATCGGCCACCTCGGCCACATCATCCGCGCCTACGTCGGCAACGGCTCCCAGTGGGGCCTGCGGGTCGGCTACGCCGTCGAGGACAGCCCGCTCGGCACCATGGGCCCGCTGCTCACCATGCAGGACCGCCTGCCCGAGCACTTCCTGGTGATGAACGGCGACATCCTGACCGACCTGGACTTCGCCGGGGTGCTCAAGCACCACGAGTCGTCCGGTGCCCCGCTGACCATCGCCACCTACGCCCGCCAGGTCAAGATCGACTTCGGCGTGCTGACCAGCGACTCCGGCAGCATCACCGGCTTCCAGGAGAAGCCCAGCATCGACTACCGCGTCTCGATGGGCGTGTACGGCGTCTCGCGCTCGGCGCTCGCCAAGTACACCCCGGGCCTGCCGCTGGGCTTCGACGAGCTGGTGCTGGACCTGCTGGCCGCCAAGACCCCGCCGTCCGCGTACGAGTTCGGCGGCTACTGGCTCGACATCGGCCGGCCGGACGACTACGACCGGGCCAACGCCGAGTTCTCGACCATCCGCCCGGTCCTGATGCCCTTCGAGTCGGCCGTCGTCACGCCGAGCGTCGCGGAGCTGCCGGTCCCGGCCGCCCGCACCGCCCCGGACGACACCGCCGACGAGCCCGCCGCCGCGGGCGCCGAGAACGACGGACGGGCCGCGTGAGAATTCTGCTCCTCGGCGGCGACGGCTTCCTGGGCCGTCACGCCGCCGCCGTCCTGCGGTCGCTGCCCGGTGCCACCGTGCTGACCGCGGGCCGGCGGCCCGCCCACGACCTGCGGCTCGACCTGGCCACCGCCCAGGCCGGCCCGCTCGGTGAGGAACTGGCCGCGCTGGCCCCCGACGCGGTGGTCAACTTCGCCGGCGCGGTGGCCGGCAGCGCGGTCAAGCTCGCCGAGGTGAACGCGCGCGGCCCGGCGGTCCTCTGCGAGGCGCTGCAGCTCGGCGCCCCCAAGGCCCGTCTGGTGCACATCGGTTCGGCCGGCGAGTACGGCGTCTGCGCACAGGGCAGCTCGCTGTCCGAGGACGCCGACGCCCGCCCGGTCGGCGTGTACGGCGCGACCAAGCTGGCCGGCTCCCTCGCGGTGACCGGCTCGCCGCTGGACGCCGTGGTGCTGCGGGTGTTCAACCCGGTCGGCCCCGGCGCACCGGCGGGCTCGCTGCCCGGCCGGCTGGCCGCCGAGCTGCGCAGGGTGGCGCCCGAGGGCGCCGACGGCGTGGTGACGGTCGGCGACCTCTCCGCCTACCGCGACTTCGTCGACGCCCGCGACGTCGCCGAGGCCGTCGGTCTGGCGGTCGCGGCCGACCGTCCGCTCCCCCGGGTGCTCAACCTCGCATCCGGGCGGGCCAAGCAGGTCCGGGCGATCGCCGACGGGCTGGTCGCCGCGGCCGGCTTCACCGGCCGGATCGACGAGAGCGGGGCGGGCTCCGAGCGCTCGGCCGCGGTCTCCTGGCAGCAGGCCGACGTGTCGGCCGCCGCCCGGGAGCTCGGCTGGCACCCGGAGACGGACCTCGCCGACACCCTGCGCGACCTGTGGCTCGGCTCCGCCGGGCCCACGCCGACCCCGGTGGTCGCATGACCACCGGGCACGTCCCCGACGGCCGCCTGCTGGTGCCGCTGTACGTCCACCCCGCGGTGGACCCGGCGGCCTGGCGGGCGGTCGCCGCCGCCGATCCCGACCGGATCGCCGCCGTCGTGCTCAACCTCGCCGACGGTCCGGGCGAGGTCCCGGACAACGTCTTCGCCGAGGCCGCCGACGAACTGCGCGCGGCCGGGCTGCCGCTGGTCGGGTACGCCGACACCGACTACGGCCGCAGGCCCCACGCGGCCGTGGTCGCGGACATCCTGACGTACCGCCAGCGGCACGGCATCACCGGCGTGTACCTCGACCAGGTGACGACCCATCCGGGCGCGCTGGCGCACTACCGGCGGCTGGCCACGGCGGCCCGCGCGGCCGGCTGCGGCACCGTGATCTTCGGTCACGGCGAGCACCCGGACCCGGGCTACGCCGAGGTGGGCCTGGCCGACCTGCTGGTCACCTTCGAGGGGGACTGGGACACCTACCGCGCGATGACACAACCGCTGTGGACCGGCCGGCACGCGGCCTCCCGCTTCTGCCACCTGGTCTACGACGTCCCGCCCGAGCACGCCCAGGACGCGAGCGCCCTGATCACCGCCCGGCGGGCCGGCGTCGGCTGCGCCGTGCCCGGCGCCGGGGACAATCCGTGGCGCACCCTGCCGTACGGTCTGACCGCCGCTGAACTGACCTGACCCGATCCGGAGTTCGACTACCGTGAACCGCCGCAACCGGCTCCTGCCGGCCGCTCTGGCCCTCGCCACCGCCACCGCCCTGCTGGCCACCTCGTGCAGCAGCTCCGGTTCCGATGACGGCGACGACTCGGCCGACGGCTCCCCCAGCGCCCCGCCCGCGGCCACCGCCCCGGGCACCCCCGACGGCACGCCGCCCCCCACTCCGCCCGGCGACCCCACGAGCACGGCTCCGGGCACGCCGAGCGGCACCACTCCCCCGGGCACCACCCCGCCCGGCACCACCCCGCCGGGCACCACCGCCCCGCAGCCGACCGGCGCCCGCTGGCAGCCCACCCCGGGCCTGGCCTGGCAGTGGCAGCTCGGCGGCGGCCCCGTGGACCAGTCGGTGGACGTCCCGGTCTACGACATCGACGGCTTCGAGAACGACGCCTCGGTGGTGGCCGCGCTGCACGCCAAGGGCCGCAAGGTGATCTGCTACATCAACGCCGGTTCCTGGGAGGACTTCCGCCCCGACTCCGCCTCCTTCGCCAAGGCCCTGCAGGGTTCGGACACCGGCTGGAAGGGCGAGAAGTGGTTCGACATCCGCAAGCTCGACCAGCTGAAGCCGCTGATGGCCGCCCGCTTCGACATGTGCAAGGGCAAGGGCTTCGACGCCGTCGAGCCGGACACCATCGAGGCCTACAACCAGAACAGCGGATTCCCGCTGACCCCCGACGACCAGCTCAAGTACAACCGGATGCTGGCGCAGCTCGCGCACGAACGCGGCCTGGCCATCGGCCTGAAGAACGACCTGGACCAGATCACCGCACTGCTGCCGGACTTCGACTTCGCGGTCAACGAGGAGTGCTCGCAGTTCGACGAGTGCGACCGCGTCGCGCCGTTCGTCAAGGCGGGCAAGGCGGTCTTCCACGTCGAGTACAAGCTCGACACGGGTCAGTTCTGCGCCAAGGCCAAGTCGCTGGGCTTCAGTTCGATGCAGAAGAAGCTCGACCTGAACGCCTGGCGCAAGCCCTGTTGAGGTGTTCCACTCCTGTCGCGGGGGGGGGCCGGGCGGGGGCGCGCGCGGCGGGCGGCGTTGGTTAGGGGGGGGGGGCGCGGGGGGGCCGCCCAGCCCCGCGGGGGGGCCCCCCCCCGGGTCGGTGCCAGGGCGGCCGCGCGCGGGGAGGCGGACGCCGTCGAACTCGC
>NZ_JBHWCL010000138.1:0-26498 GCF_042735125.1 Kitasatospora sp. NPDC059599
CCCAAACCCCCGGGGGGGCCCGCCCGGCGGCAGCTCCCCCCCGCCGCCCCCGCCGCCCGCGGCGCCGGCCGTACCGGCCCCGCCGGTGGCCGCACCGCCCGTGGCCGCGCCGGTGGCACCGCCCGTCGGGGCGGCGGTCGAACCGCCGGCCGCGCCCGCGCCGCCGGCGCCCGCGGTGGCCGCGCCTCCGGCGGTGTCGCCCGGGGCGCCGCTGGTCGGAGCCGGAGCGGCACCGGTGGCGCCGCCGGTACCGGCCGGGGTGTCCGCGTTGTCCGGGCCGCAGGCTGCGAGGGACAGGGCGGTTGCCGCCGCCAGGGCGGCGACGGTCAGCTTGGTGGTGTACGAACGCATGATGCGCTTTTCTCCTGGGCGCGCAGCCGCGAACCGTTGCCGGCCTGCCCAGTGCGGCACCGCCCTCTCGTGACAGGAAGGGTCGAAGACGAAATGGGTCCAGCGGGCAAGAAGCCGTCCCCCGATCTGGCTTTCGGTCAGGGACCATACCAGCCATCCGGCTTGGCGGAAGGGCTGTGGCAAGCCCGTGACCAGGCCGGGTCCAGCCGGTGAAACGACCTTCGGGAGACCTGCGCGAATCGCGTAGATTTCGGGAGTGACGGCCGGGCCCGGGCCCGCCGTACCCGCACCACACCGGAAAGGCGTACAGCGAGATGAGCGAGGACTCCCTGCGGGAGGAGGTGCTGACCGCACGGCGGATCGTGGTCAAGGTCGGCTCCTCATCCCTCACCACGGCCACCGGCGGCCTGGACGCCGACCGCGTCGACGCCCTGGTCGACGCGCTTGCCAAGGTGCGCAGCGGCCCCGACGCCCCGGAGGTCGTCCTCGTCTCCTCCGGCGCCATCGCCGCCGGACTCGCCCCGCTCGGCCTGGACAAGCGGCCCAAGGACCTGGCCCGCCAGCAGGCCGCCGCCAGCGTCGGCCAAGGCCTGCTGGTCGCCCGCTACACCGCGTCCTTCGCCCGGTACGGCATCCGGGTCGGCCAGGTGCTGCTCACCGCCGAGGACGCCAGCCGACGTGCCCACTACCGCAACGCCTACCGCACCCTGGACCAGCTGCTGGCGATGGGCGCGATGCCGATCGTCAACGAGAACGACACCGTCGCCACCGCCGAAATCAAGTTCGGCGACAACGACCGGCTCGCCGCGCTGGTCGCCCACCTCGTCCGGGCCGACCTGCTGGTGCTGCTCTCCGACGTGGACGGCCTCTACGACGGCGACCCGTCCCGCCCCGGCACCAGCCGGATCGCCCGGGTGAGCGGCGCGCACGACCTCGACGGCATCGAGATCGGCAGCGCGGGCAAGGCCGGGGTCGGCACCGGCGGCATGGTCACCAAGGTCGAGGCCGCCCGGATCGCCACCGGCGCGGGCATCCCGGTCGTGCTCACCGCGGCCAGCCACGCCGCCGACGCGCTGGCCGGCCGCCCCACCGGCACGCTCTTCCTGCGCACCGGCGCCCGCACCTCCGACCGGATGCTCTGGCTGGCCCACGCGAGCAGCCCGCGCGGCGCCCTGCACCTGGACGCGGGCGCCGTCGAGGCGGTCGTCTCCGCCGGTGCCTCGCTGCTGCCGGCCGGGGTCACCAAGGTGGACGGGGAGTTCGCCGCGGGTGATCCGGTGGACCTTCTTGCCGAAAACGGCCACATCGTGGCTCGCGGACTGGTCAACTTTGATGCGAGGGAGTTGCCCCGCCTGCTCGGCCGGTCCACCCGCGACCTGGCCCAGGAGTTCGGCGCCGCGTACGAACGCGAGGTCGTCCACCGCGACGACCTGGTCGTTCTGCGCGGCTGACCGGCCGGCGGGCCGGCACCGGCCGCCGGCCGATCGGCGCAGCGCGGACGGAGGGCCGCTCCGTACCGGGAGCGGCCCGGCCGTGGGCGAGGAGGGGCGCAGCCGTACCGGTCGGCCGAAGGTCGACGGGGCCGGTGGGGACGACACGTGATCGCCGAACAGGAGGCCGCCGGTGGAACGCAGGCGCGAGGCAGCGCTGACCGGAGGGACGGCGGGCCGGCGGCTGACCAGCATCGACGGCGGCCGCGGGGACGGCCCCGCCGAGCCGGCCGGTCCGCCGCCCCAGAGGCCCGGCGGGGCGCGCGGGCTACGGCCCCAGCGCACGGACGCGGCGGAGCCGCCCACCGTGCCCGAACAGGCGCGGCTGTGGCACGTGGTGCTGAGCGTGGCCGGGCAGGTCACCCCGCTGTCCACGCTGCGCGTCTCGCTGGAGCGGCTGGCGCACGACCACTCGTTCTTCCTGACCGCCCGCTACGCGGCCGACCACGCCGAGATCCGGTACTGGGAGCAGGCCCGGGACCTGCACGACGCGGCGGCGATCGCGCTGCGGCTCTGGGGCGAGCACAAGGTCACCGCGAACCTGCCGCCGTGGGAGATCGTCGGGTTGGAGGTGGTCGACCGGGCGACGTACCACAAGCGGGTGGCGGAAGGCTTCGGTGAGCCGTCGCCGCACCTGGGCGGCGTGCACCCGTACTGAGTTCCGGGCCGGGTGGGGCGTGTGCCCGTGCCGGGGTGTCCGGGCCGGGTGGGGCGTGTGCCCGTGCCGGGGTGTCCGGGCCGGGTGGGGCGTGTGCCCGTGCCGGGGTGTCCGGACGGGGCGTCCGGACCGGGGCGGTGCGGGCCGGTGGCGCGTCCCGGGCCGCGTCTCACCGGGCGAAATACCGGGCGGGCGGGGCGGGCGCAGTCGCTACCCTTGGCGGCATGACCAGCGACCTCGCCACCGCCGACAGCCCCGTCCTCGCCGTAGCGCGCCGAGCCCGGGAGGCCGCCGCCGCGCTCGCCCCGCTGCCGCGCAGGGCCAAGGACACCGCGCTGCTGGCGATCGCGGACGCGCTGGTAGCCCGTAGCGCGGAGATCGTCGCGGCCAACGCCGAGGACGTGGCCCGGGCCCGCGAGGCCGGGACGGCCGAGTCGGTCGTCGACCGGCTGACCCTCACCGACGAGCGGATCGCCGCGATCGCCTCCGACGTGCGCGACGTCGTCGGCCTGCCCGACCCGGTCGGCGAGGTGGTGCGCGGCTACACCCTGCCGAACGGCCTGGACGTGCGGCAGGTGCGGGTGCCGCTCGGCGTGGTCGGGATCATCTACGAGGCCCGCCCGAACGTCACCGCCGACGCCGCCGCGCTCTGCCTCAAGTCGGGCAACGCCGTGCTGCTGCGCGGCTCCGCGTCGGCCTACCGCTCCAACACCGCGCTGGTCGCCGTCCTGCGCGACGCCGTCGCCGCGGCCGGGCTGCCTGCCGACGCGATCCAGCTCGTGCCGGGGGAGAGCCGCGACTCCGTGCAGGAGCTGATGCGCGCCCGCGGCCTGGTCGACGTGCTGATCCCGCGCGGCGGCGCCTCGCTGATCCGCACCGTCGTCGAGGGCTCGACCGTCCCCGTGATCGAGACCGGCACCGGCAACTGCCACGTCTACGTGGACGCCGAGACCGACCTGGCGATGGCCGTCGGCATCCTGCTGAACTCCAAGGCGCAGCGGGTCAGCGTCTGCAACTCGGCCGAGACGCTGCTGGTCCACCAGGACGTCGCGGACGCCTTCCTGCCGCTCGCGCTGGCCGCCCTTGCCGAGGCCGGGGTCACCGTGCACGGCGACGAGGCGGTGCTCAAGGCCGCCGAGGGCGGACCGGTCACCGCGGTGCCCGCGACCGACGAGGACTGGGGCGCCGAGTACCTCTCGCTGGACCTGGCCGCAGCGGTGGTGCCCTCGCTGGAGGCCGCCGTCGAGCACATCCGCCGCTGGTCCTCCGGCCACACCGAGGCGATCGTCACCACCTCGCAGGCCGCCGCCCGGCGCTTCACCCAGCTGGTCGACTCGACCACGGTGGCCGTCAACGCCTCCACCCGCTTCACCGACGGCGGCGAGTTCGGCTTCGGCGCGGAGATCGGCATCTCCACCCAGAAGCTGCACGCCCGCGGCCCGATGGGCCTGCCCGAGCTGACCAGCACCAAGTACATCGTCACCGGTGACGGGCACGTCCGGGGCGAGGCGTCGCAGACTGTCGGCGGGGCCCCGGACGTCCGCTGAGCGGTGCACCGGCCGGGTCCGTCACACGTGTGACGGACCAACTGCCGGGAGCCACAGACAAAACGCCCGCCCGGTAATACGCTGAATCCGTGGCTGAGGATGTGGGGGGCTTGCCGTACCCCGACGGCGCCGACCACGGTGGTGCGGACGACGAGTTCGCCACCGTGGTCTTCGATGAGGCCTTCGTCCGGTCCGCCGCCGTGCACGAGCCGACTGCCAAGGAGCGGCAACTCGCCGCTGCCGAGGCCAGGTTCGAGCCGGACACCGCGGGCCCGGGTTGGCACTGTGACGTCTCGGCCGGAGACGGGCTCCCGCTGGAGCTGCGCCCGTACCCGAGCGGACTCGACGCGGACCACCTCTACCCCGACCCGTGGTCGGGGCCGGGCCGGTCGGCCGACCGACGGGGCCGACGCCGGTGGCGGCGCGGCTACGACCCGGTGCGCGCCCGCGGCCGGTACGTGGCCCAGCAGCGCTGGCACCGGCCGGTGGCCTGGGTGCTCGCCGTGATCATGGGCGTGAGCCTGGTCGCGGTGGCGGTCGCGGCGGTCTACCAGGGCACGGGCTCGTCGGGCACGCCGGGCAGACCGGGGTCCGGCAGCAGCAGTGCCGGGGTGGAACCGCGACCCGTGCCGGCCGAGCCGTCGCTGGTCACCGCACCCGCGGGTTAGGGCTTGCCCGGGGCGGTGCACGGTCGGACCGCGCGGCAGGGACGGCCCGGGGCGGCGCACGCCCGGGGCGGTGGTCACGGAGTGTCCCCGGGAATCTGCGCAGGGGCCCTCGT
The DNA here is from genome assembly GCF_042735125.1 of Kitasatospora sp. NPDC059599. NCBI lineage: Bacteria > Bacillati > Actinomycetota > Actinomycetes > Kitasatosporales > Streptomycetaceae > Kitasatospora > Kitasatospora sp. NPDC059599. The sequence continues at coordinate 4,828 of NZ_JBHWCL010000138.1, forward strand.
GGCGGCGCGGGTGTCCGCCTACCCTGGTGTTATGGGTGACCCGCGAGAGCCTCCTGAGGGTCCGCCCGAGGGCGGTTCCGGCAACGAGGACGAATTCCGGTCCGTCGTCTTCGACGAATCGTTCGTCCGTGCTGCCCGGATCCAGGAGCTGTCCGCCCGGGAGCGGCTGGCGGGCTCCTTCGGCAAGGCCACCCGGCAACGGGTCCGGCTCGGCCCGCTGGGCTCCGTGCCGCGCCAGGCGCTCGCCCTGCTGCTGCTCATCCTGGCCGCCTTCGGGGCCGCGGTGTACTTCGGGGTCAGCTCGCCGAGGGGCGTCCCTGCCCGGCCCGAGGGAAGTCAACTGACCGTCAGCCTGGTCGCGTTGAGCCCGGCGTCGGCCGTCCACCCGGCGGCCGACCCGGCGAACCCCTTCGCCGCGCTGCCGGCCGGCTACGGGGACGGCACCATCGGGCTGAACACCCCGACCGGCGCGGCCACCGAGCACTTCAGCCGGGTCGAGGTCACCAAGGCGCTCGACACCGTCCAGCGCTACCTGGTCGCCTCCTCGCTCGCCCCGACCGCCCTGGTCCAGGGCGCCACCGCGGACGTGCGCGCCTTCGTCACGCCCGGTGAGCAGGCGGAGTTCGACGCGAGCGTGACCCAGCCCGTGGACGACCGGCACCACGCGGTGACCGGCTGGATGGTCCGCTTCGACCCGGCGCAGGTCGCGCTGGCGTCGGACACCGTGAAGGTGGTCGGCGCGATGCGGATCGACGAGGCGGACAGCGGGACGCTGGAGATCACCACCGACCACACCTTCGTCTACGCGCTGAAGCCGGCCGGCGCCCCGGCCGGAGCACCCGTCACCCTGGAGACCGTGCGGCGGCAGCTGACCTTCCAGTTCGACCGGGTCGACCTGGCCTCGGCGCAGCTGCGGCTGGTGGACTCGGTGCTGCAGGCCGGGCCCGCGCCCTGCGGCACCTCGATGGCGGGCTTCCTGCAGCCGGTGCTGGCCACCGCGCAGGGCACGGCGGTCGCGCCGCCGACGCCGGTCGACCCCGGCAACCACGCCAGGCCGGCGTGGCAGGTGTGCGGGGTGCTGGCGGGCAGCTGAGGCCCGGGGGCGGTCGCGGGGCACCCGGCGGGCTTCCGGCGTTCCACTGCGTTCCCGGCGTTCCCGGCGTTCCCGCTGGGTGTCGGGTGAGCATCGGATGGGTGTCGGGGCGAGCAGGCGGGCGGACGGCCGGTGACCCGGGTGGGTCACCGGCCGTCGTCGGTGTGCGGGCCCGGCGTGCGGGCCGCTGTTCAGGGCCTCAGGGCCTCAGGGCCCGCGGCCCGGGGTGTCGGCGCTCAGCTGTCGCCGTGGTCGGCCGAACCGTTCGAGCCGTTCGAGCCGCTGGACCCGTTCGAACCGCTGCGGGCGGCGCCGGTGAAGGTGTCGCGGAGCTTGCCGCCCACGGTCGCGGCGCCGCCGGCGACGTCGCGGATCAGGCCCATCAGCGGGTCCTTGCTCTCCTTCACCGAGGTCGTGTAGTGGTCGGCGGCGGCCTTCCACTGCTCGCCGACCGAGGTGTCCGGGTCGTCCGCGCGGCGGGGGTAGGCGCCCGTCATGATCGAGCGGTACTCGTCGCTCTCCGCCCACTTCTTGAGCTGGGCGACCCGGACCACCGCGAAGGGGTGGGTCTGCGGCAGCACCTGGAGCAGCTTGAGCACGCCGTCGCGCAGGTCGCCGGCCTTCTCGTACTCCTCGGCCTGCTCCAGGAACGCGTCGACGTTCATCTCGGCCAGGTTGTGCCCGCCGGCCAGCTTCATCAGGGCCCGCATGGACGCCTGGAGGTCCTGCCCGGCGAGCAGGCCGGCCCGGTCGCTGGACAGCTCGGCCTTGCGGAACCACTCCTTGAGCGCCGTGACGATGGCCATGATCGCCAGGTTGCCGAGCGGCACCCAGGCGATCCGGGCGGCGATGTTGGTGAGGATCATCAGCATCGTCCGGTAGACGGCGTGGCCGGACATCGCGTGGCCCACCTCGTGGCCGATGACCGAGCGCAGCTCCTCCTCGTCGAGCAGCTCGACCAGGCCGCTGGTGACCACGATGATCGGGGTGTCGATGCCGATGGTGAACGCGTTGACCGTCGGGTCCTGGGTCACGTACAGGTCCGGCACCTGCTCCAGGTCGAGCACGTAGGCGGTGTCGCGCACCATGTCGTACAGCTCGGGGAACTGGCGCTCGGAGGTCTTGACCGCGGTGGCCAGGAACATCAGCCGGATCGCGCGCCCGGAGACCAGCCCGGCGAGCTTCTTCAGGACGTCGTCGAAGCCCGTCAGCTTGCGCAGGGCGACCAGCGCCGAACGGTCCGCCGGGTGCTCCCAGGCCCGGGTGGAGATCCCGGGGAAGCGCTCGCGGCGGCGGCTCGGGGTCTTCGCGGTCGTGTCGGTCATGGTCTGAGTACCTCCTGGTCGACGGCGGCTGCGGCCCGCTGGCCGGCCCCCCACTGGTCTTCGCCTGAAACGACTGTCTGTGCAACGTCCGTGGTTGCGTACTCGTCCCCGGGGAGCAGCGTACGTGCGGGCCCGGTCGCGCCGGAGGGGCCGGTGGCCGGCGCCGGTGTGAGGCCGGTTTACCCTGAATGCCCTGGACCACCGAGACCGGACCCGGCCGCGGTACCGAGCAGTTCGAGGAGCCCCGCAGATGTCCACCGACGCGCTTGTCAGCCTGGCCTCACCCATCTCCGACGAGGCCGGCCCGGGCCTCTTCCTGCGGATCATCGTGATCGCGTCCTTCGTGGGCATCGGCCTGCTGGTCTGGGTGATGGCCCGCGCCTTCCGCGGCAACTAGACCCCGGCCGGGACGGCTGGTCCGGTCGCTGATCCGGCCCCGGTGCAGTCGCCCGCACGGGCCGGCGGCAGGGCCTCCGAGCCCGGTCCGGCTCGTGCGGGCTCACGCCCGGTCAGTGGCGGTGGGCCGCCGAGCGGTTGCCGTGTAACCCCCCGTACGATGACGGGTGGGCCCTCGCCGGCCCGGTACCACCCCCAGGTCCGTTCACCGAGCCGAGAAGGTCCCGCCGACCATGAGCACTGCCGCCGCACTCCCCGTTCTGAACCTGCTCGCCGAGGGCGAGGGGGGCAACCACGACAGCCTGAACCCGCTCCTGACGGGTGGCGCCGCCCTGGTGATCCTGCTGCTCCTGCTCTTCGTCACCACCCGCTTCAACCGGGACCGCTGAGCCCGCTCCGCGGACCGCCAGGGGAGCGTCCGGCCACCGGCCGGCCGCTCCCTCACGCATCTGCGGGCAACCCCCACGGGGTCTGCCGGCAACCCCCACCCGGGCGTTCCCGCACCGTAACGGGCGTCGCGTAAGGTGTGGCGGCATGGGAGAGCAGGCCGGGAATCCCGGCGGACCGGAACCGGTGAAGAAGCGCCTCGGCGTGATGGGCGGGACCTTCGACCCGATCCACCACGGCCACCTCGTCGCCGCCAGTGAGGTCGCGAGCGCGTTCCGCCTGGACGAGGTGATCTTCGTTCCGACCGGGCAGCCGTGGCAGAAGAGCGACCGCCACGTCACCCCGGCCGAGGACCGCTACCTGATGACGGTCATCGCCACCGCCGAGAACCCGCAGTTCTCCGTCAGCCGGATCGACATCGACCGCAAGGGCCCCACCTACACCGTCGACACCCTGCGCGACCTGCACGCCCTGCACCCGGACGCCGACCTCTTCTTCATCACCGGCGCCGACGCGCTCGCCCAGATCCTGTCCTGGCGCGACTCCGACGAGCTCTTCTCGCTGGCCCACTTCATCGGGTGCACCCGCCCGGGGCACACTCTCTCGGACGCCGGGCTTCCGGTGGGCGGGGTCTCCCTGGTGGAGGTCCCGGCGCTGGCCATCTCCTCCACGGACTGCCGCAACCGGGTCGCCAAGGGCGAGCCGGTCTGGTACCTCGTCCCGGACGGCGTGGTCCGCTACATCGACAAGCGGGCGCTGTACGCGCCGCGCGGGACCTGAGCCAGGAGCGGCGCATGACCGAACGCAGCGGCGGCCAGCAGCGGCCGGAGGACTGGTCGACCGGGCAGTACCAGCAGCCGTACCAGGGGCAGGGCCAGGAGTACCAGTACTCGCAGCACCCGCAGCAGCAGTCGTACGAGCAGGGGCAGTACGAGCAGCCGCAGTACGACCAGTACGGGCAGCCGGTGTACACCCAGGACCCGTACGGCTACCAGCAGCAGGGGTACCAGGGGTACGACGGGTACCAGCAGACCGGGCAACCCGGGCAGACCGGACAGGCCGGGCAGTTCCCGCAGCAGCAGTCGTACGAGCAGGGGCAGTACGAGCAGCCGCAGTACGACCAGTACGGGCAGCCGGTGTACACCCAGGACCCGTACGGCCGGCAGCAGGGGTACCAGGGCTACCAGCAGCCGTACCAGGCCGCCGCCGCCCCGGTCGTCGCCGAGCCGCAGGCGCAGCCCGGGGGCACCGCGCCGGCCGCTCCCGCCGCGCCCGTCGCTCCTGCGGCCACCGCCGCGACCGCTCCGGTGACGCCGCGGCCGCGGGTGTCCCGGCCCGCCGCCGAGGCGGCTCCGGCCAAGGCCGCGGCACCGTCCGAGCAGGTCGCCGGGGCCCGGGGCGGCAAGGGCGGGAGCAAGGCACCCAAGGACAGCTACACCACGGGCGAGTTCACCTTCGTCGACGAGGAGGCGGAGGAGACCGAGGACGTCATCGACTGGCTGAAGTTCGCCGAGTCCCGCAGCGAGGTCCGGGCCGAGCGCCGCCGCAAGCTGCGCAACCGGCTGATCGGCCTCGGCGTGGTGGTGGCGCTCGCGGCGGGCGGCGTCGGCGGCTACCTGTGGTTCACCGGCGACAAGCCGACCGCGGCCGCCGCGGCCGGCGGGCGCAAGGTCAACGTCGTCCACCTGCGCGACCTGCAGGGCAAGGTGTCCAGCGCGCTGCTCGTCGACGACGCCTCCGGCAAGAAGGCCACGGTGCTGCTGCTGCCCGACAACCTGCGGCTGCCCGGCCCCGCCGACCCGCCGGTCACCACGATCGGCCAGGCCATGGACACCATCGGCGCCTCGGCGACCCGGGAGGGCCTGGCCACCGTGCTCGGCGCCCCGGTCGCGGGCACCTGGCGGCTGGACACCCCGTACCTGGAACTGCTGGTCTCCCAGCTCGGCGGCGTCCGGGTGGACACCAACGCCGAGACCCACGAGGGCGGCAAGCCGGACGGCAAACTGCTGTCCGCAGCCGGGAAGAACACCATGCTCAGCGGGAAGGCCGCGGTCGCGTACGCCACCCTGCAGAACGCCGGCGAGAACCGGGACGCCCAGCTGGCCCGGTTCGGACAGGTCATGGAGGCGGTGGTGCGCACCATGCCGACCGAGTTCAAGGACGCCAAGGACGACGTGCACCGGATGAACGCGGTGCTCGACCCCTCGCTGCCCGAGGACGCCCTCGCCGGGGTGCTCGCCCAGCTCGCCGAGCAGGCGAAGGACGGCCACGTCTCCACCACCGCGCTGACCGTCAAGCCGGACGGCAGCCTGGACGAGGCGACCGCGGGCAAGCAGGTCAAGGACGTGCTCGGCGGCACCGTGAAGTCCGCGGCCGCCGGTGACGCCCCGGCCCGGGTCGCACTGCAGGACGCCAGCGGCAACGACGCGGCGGGCGCGGCCGCGCAGGTCCAGATCGTCAACTCGGGTCTGACCTTCATCCCCGGCGGCGCCAAGTCCGCCGCGCAGGCCACCAGTGAGATCCGCTACACCGACGACGCCCGGCAGGCCGCGGCGAAGTCGCTGGCGACCAGCCTCGGCCTGCCGGACACGGCGGTGAAGAAGGTGACCGGCGACACCCAGAACGCGGACCTGCTGGTCGTGCTCGGCAAGGACTACCAGCTGCCGAAGGGCCAGTAGCCCGGCCCGGTGGGCGGCTCCGGAGCGGCGGGACGGCCAGGCCGTCCCGCCGGTCGGTCCGGTCCGCGTCCGCGCGGCGGCCCGGCCCCGGGCGGCACCCGCCGCGCGGGGCCCGGCGGCGCGGCGGCCGGTCCGTGGCGCACGCGGCCGGGGCCGGCGCGGAAAACGGTTCCGGGCCCGCCCGGGCGGCGTGAGATCCTGGAAGGCGACCCCGGCCGTGCGCCGGGGTGCAGCCCCAAGCCGCCGAGCCGGAAGAACACCGTGACCGTCACCGACCACAGCCAGCAGCTCATCACCGTCGCCGCGCAGGCGGCGGCCGACAAGCTCGCGAACAACATCATCGCCTTCGACGTCAGCGAGGTGCTGTCGATCACCGACGCCTTCCTGATCGCCTCCGCGAACAACGACCGCCAGGTCCGCGCGATCGCCGAGGAGATCGAGGACCAGCTGCGCGAGCAGCTGGACATCAAGCCGGTGCGCCGCGAGGGCGAGCGCGATGGCCGCTGGATCCTGCTCGACTACCTGGACATCGTCGTGCACGTCCAGCACTCCGAGGAGCGCTCCTTCTACTCGCTGGACCGCCTCTGGAAGGACTGCCCCGAGCTGACGCTGCCCGAGGACGCCCTGGCCTCCCGCAACCGCCCCGACGCCCACACCGACGTGGCCGGCAACGCCGTCGCCCCGGCCGACGACTTCGGCAAGCCCGAGGACCTGCACTGAGCCGCAGCGCGCGGGGCCCGCGCATCGTCTTCTGGAGGCACGGCCAGACCTCCTGGAACCTCGAATCGCGCTTCCAGGGCACCACGGACATCGAGCTGACCGGCCAGGGCGTCCTCCAGGCGCAGCGGGCCGCCCGGCTGCTCTCCGGGCTCCGCCCCGACCTGCTGATCTCCTCGGACCTCGAGCGCGCCCGGCGCACCGCAGAGGAGCTCGCCAAGGTCACCGGGCTCGACGTGACGCACCACGAGGGCCTGCGGGAGACCTACGCGGGCTCCTGGCAGGGCCTGACCAACGCCGAGATCCGCGAACGCTTCCCCGAGGAGTACGCGGCCTGGGCGGCCGGAGAGCCGGTGCGCCGAGGCGGGGGCGGCGAGCTGGCCACCGAGGTCGCCGACCGCTCGGTGCCCGTGGTGCTGGAGGCCGCCGCCAAGCTGCCGGACGACGGCACCCTGGTCGTGGTCAGCCACGGCGGGACGATCCGCACGATGCTCGGACGGCTGCTCGACCTGGAGCCGGCCCAGTGGGAGCGCTTCGGCGGGCTGTCCAACTGCTGCTGGTCGGTGCTCGGCCAGGGATCGCGCGGCTGGCGCCTGCTGGAGCACAACGCGGGAACGCTCCCGCAGCCGGTCATCGGCGACGACACCTGAGCGGTTCCGGCACGGGCGTCCGGGTGCGGGCGTCCGGCTCGGGCGTCCCGCTCGGGTGTTCCGGCTCGGGTGTTCCGGGTAGGGGTGTTCCGGATGGGGTGTTCCGGCTCGGGCGTTCCGGGTACGGGCGCCCGCCGCGAGGACATGGCACGGGCGGGCGGGGGCCTCGAAGGAACGGATTTCGCAGTTCCGGCCCTGACCAGCTAGAGTCTTCCTCGTTCGCAGGGAAGGAACGCGGCCCGGAAGGGAAGCGGGAGATCCGGTGAGTGCGGGGCTATAGCTCAGTTGGTAGAGCGCTTGCATGGCATGCAAGAGGTCTGGGGTTCAATTCCCCATAGCTCCACTCCGCATCGGCGGTCGTGGTCAGCCAGGGTCGTCCGTGTCGCGGGGCTATAGCTCAGTTGGTAGAGCGCTTGCATGGCATGCAAGAGGTCTGGGGTTCAATTCCCCATAGCTCCACAGCAGTTCGGGAGGCCGTCACCCATCGGGTGGCGGCCTCCCGGCGTTTCGTCCCGGGGCTCGCGCGAGCGTTGGTCCCGCCGCCCTCCCCGAGTGCCCGTCACAGCTCGCAGATGTGCGTCCAGCCGCCCGGCGGCAGCGAGTCGAGCTGCTCCACCCGCTCCTGGTCCTCCGGGCTCGCCGGCACGTACACCACGATGTAGCACTCCGGCACGCCCGGCATCGTCAGGTAGGTGGCGTTCAGCCGCAGCACCCCGAGCCGCGGGTGGCGGAACAACCGCAACCAGGTCTCCGGCGGTGCCACCTCCTGCCGGTCCCACAACTCCCGGAACAACGCGCTGCGCGCCGACAGCCGCTGCACGTGCTCCTCCCAGGCCGGCTCGCCCACGTGCTTGCCGTAGGCCGAGCGCAGCACCGCCACCATCCGCGGCAGCGCCTCGTCGCGGTTCCCGCACGGGTTGCAGCACGGCGGGGCGGTCAGCATGCACCAGAGGCTGTTGAAGGCGGCCCCGCGGGACGGGCGCATCCGCTCGGTGCCGAACAGCGAACGGTACGGCCCGTTGTAACTCAGCACGTCGAACCGGGTGTTGGAGACCGCCGCAGGCAGCGGGGCGAGCGAGTCCAGGATCACCCGGATCGACGGGCTCAGCTCCGGCGCGGCCGGCTGCGCGTGCGGCGACGGGGACATCCCGGCCAGCCGGAACAGGTGCTCGCGCTCGGTGCCGTCCAGCCGCAGCGCCCGGGCCACCGCCAGGAGCACCTGCTCGCTCGCGTTGATCGGCCGTCCCTGCTCCAGCCACGTGTACCAGGTGACCCCGACCCCGGCGAGCTGCGCGACCTCCTCGCGCCGCAGCCCCGGAGTCCGGCGGCGCAGCCCCGGCGGCAGCCCGACCTCCTCCGGGGTCACCCGCGCCCGGCAGGCCTTCAGGAAGCGGGCCAGCTCGGAGCGGCGGCGGTCGCGCCCGCCCGGGGCGGCAGCGGGGAGTTCCTCCAGGACGGTCATGGCCACCATCGTGCCGCAGGCCCGGCGGGCGATACAGGTGCTGCCAGTACCAGGATCAGCAGGCTCTAACCACCAGTACCGGCACGGCCGCAGGCTGGTGGCCATGACGGACCTCCAGATCCGGCCCGGCGTGGCCGGAGGCACCACCGCAGTCCCGGCCGTACGGCCCGGGCTGCTCCTCACGCTCGTCCTGTGCGGACAGTTCATGGCCGTGCTCGACGTCTCCATCGTCAACGTCGCGGTACCCACCATCCGCACCGACCTCGGCGCCTCGGGCGCCGCCCTGCAGCTGGTGATCGCCGGCTACACCATCGCCTACGCCGTACTGCTCATCACCGGGGCCCGGCTGGGCGCCCGGTACGGCTACAGCCGGCTGTTCCAGTTCGGCCTGGCCGCCTTCACCGCCGCCTCGTTGGCCTGCGGCCTCGCCCCGACCACCGGCTGGCTGATCGCCTTCCGGCTGCTCCAGGGCGCCGGCTCGGCGCTGATGGTGCCCCAGGTGATGAGCCTGCTGCAGCGCACCTTCACCGGTGCCGCCCGCACCCGGGCGCTCGGCCTCTACTCGGCGGTGCTGGCCGGCGGCATGGCACTCGGCCAGGTGCTCGGCGGCGTGCTGGTCAGCGCCGACCTGTTCGGCAGCGGGTGGCGGCCCGTCTTCCTGGTCAACGTGCCGATCGGCGTGCTGCTGCTGGCGGCCGGCGCCCGGCTGCTGCCCCGGCTCCCCGGCGACGCCTCGCGCGGCTTCGACATCCCCGGCCTGGTGGTGCTCGGCGCGGCGCTCGGCCTGCTCGTGGTGCCGCTCGTCCTCGGCCACGAGCTCGGCTGGCCCGCCTGGGGCTGGGCGATGATCGCGGGCGGCGTGCTGCTGTTCGGCCTGTTCGTGGCGGTCGAGCGCCGGATCGCCCGGAACGGAGGGCAGCCGCTGATCCCCGGACGGGTGCTGAGCGCCCCCGGACTGCGGCCGGCGGCGGCCGGACTGTTCGCGATCATGGCGGCCTTCGCCGGCTTCATGTTCTCCTTCGCCCTGCACCAGCAGGCCGCGCTCGGCCACACCGCCCTGAAGGCCGGGCTCTGCTCGGCGCCCGTCGCGATCGGCTTCGGCCTGTCCAGCATGCACTGGCACCGGCTGCCCGGGCGGCTGCACGGGACCCTGCCGATGCTCGCCGGGGTGTTCCTCGGCGGCGGCTACCTGTTGCTGGGTCTGCTCCTCGGCGACGGCGCCGAGATCGGCGCGGGGCCGCTGGCGGAAATGGCCGTGCTCGGTCTCATCGCCGGCTGCGCGTACGCGCCGCTGTTCGCCCGGGCGCTCGCGGGCGTGGCGCCCGAGGACGCGGCCGACGCCAGCGGGGTGATGGTGACCGTCATCCAGCTGGGGCAGGTGGTCGGGGTCGCGGTGCTCGGCTCGGTGTTCCTCGGACAGGTCGACCTGCCGGCGCCGGCCGCCGAGTCCGGGCACGCGCTGCGGACCACACTGCTGGTCAACGCCGTCGCGGTGCTGGCCGCTGCGGGCTTCGCCGCGCGCAGCCGGCGGGCGGCGCGGTAGCGGACGAGCGCGTGCGTGGCCGCGGGAGGGGTGCGGGAGGGAGCGCGTGCGGGGGCGCGCGTGGCCGCGGGCGGGGGCACGGGAGGGGGCGCGCGCGTGGCTGGGGGCGGGGGCGGTCGCGGGGGAACGCTTCCGGGAGGGCGCCGGCAGGGGGCTCCCGGCGTCCTCCCGGGCGCCCCCGCGGCGGGCCCCGGGAAACGGATTTCTGGAGCACGCCCAGGACCGTGTAAAGTAATCGATGTCGCCGAGGGAAACCGGACGGAAACGGCCGAAAGACCCGGTGGCATCGCAGGTCAAGGGGCTATAGCTCAGTTGGTAGAGCGCTTGCATGGCATGCAAGAGGTCTGGGGTTCAATTCCCCATAGCTCCACAGAAGTCGAGAGCCGCCTCCCGGGAACGGGAGGCGGCTCTCTGCTGTTTCGACGCTCCCACCGGCGGGAGGGGCCGGAATCCCGCTACCGTCGTGCCATGGCCGATCTGGAGCGAAGGCGGAACGAGGAACTGGCCCGGATACTCCACCAGCTCGGTTGGAGCCCGGAACGGCTCGCCCGTGAGGTGAGCCTCGCACTGCCACCGGGCCTGGCCATCAGCTCCACCGCCCCGTACAAGTGGCGCGACCGCGGCATGGTGCCGCGCAGCCCGCACGACCAGGCGGTCTGCGAAGTGCTCAGCCGCACCCTCGGCATCGCCGTCACCTACGAGCAGCTCTGGGGCCGGATGGGCGGCCACCGCGGCGCCAAGATCCTCTCGCCCCGGCTGCTCACCGACCCGTGGACCGCCGACACCGCCCAGACCGCGCTGCGCGAGGCCGCCACCGACGCCGGGCCGGTCCGCCTCACCGACCTCTTCCGCAACGCCGACCTCGACCAGGCCGCCGCCCGGCTCGACTCGCCGCCACCACCCGTCGGGGGCGGCGAGGGCGCGCTGCGCGTCGAGGCCGGCCTGGTCGGCGAGCTCGGCCTGTCCTACCGCAGCAAACAACGCCTCGAACGCTCCTGCGGCGGAGGCCTCGTCCTCGGCCCCACCCGCGCCGAACTCGCCATGCTGGCGAAACTGCTGGAACTGGGCGCGTACGACGAACGGCTGGGCCGCGAGCTGTACGGCACGGCCAGCCGGCTCGCCCGGCTGGCCGGATGGGCCGCGTACGACCTCGGCCACGACGCCGCCGCGCAGCGCGCCTTCGTCGCCGCGCTGCGCGCCGCCCACGTCAGCGGCGACCCCAGGCTCGGGGTCGCCGTGCTCGGCGCGCTGGTGGTGCTCGCCACGCAGGGCCCCGGCGGACGCGGCTTGGACGCCGTCTCCGCACTGGAAACCGCCCTGGAGACCCACGGCGCCGCCCTCGGCCCCAACGGGCGGGCCCGCCAGCTCGGCCGGCTCTCCCGTGCCCACGGCCGCCGGGACGAGCCGGAGCGGGCCGAGGCCGCCGCCACCCGGGCCTTCGCCGAACTGGACGGCGTGCCCGGCGCCGAGGAGGCCCGTGCCTCCCTCGCCGGGATGGTCGGCGAGGGACGGCTGGCGCTCGGCCGGTACCGGCCCGCGAAGGCCCTGCTCGCGGAGGCCGTGGCCGGGCTGGGGCCCGGGCGGGCGCGCTCCAAGGCGCTGCTGATGGTGCGCCTCGCCGAGACCCACCGGCGGCTCGGCGACCAGCGGGAGGCGGCCCGCACCGCGGCGCTGGCACGCTCGCTCGCGGCGGGGATGCAGTCCGAGCGGCTGGCGAAGGCGCTGCGGGACTTCGATGCGGCGGGGCGGGCGGCGTCGCGGTGAGGTCGCCGTGGTGCTGTGGCTGCGGCTTTGGCTGTGGCTGCTGTGGCTGCTGTGGCTGCTGTGGTGTCGGGCTGGTGGGGCCGGTGGGGCGGGGCGGTGGGGCCGTCGTGGTGTCGCCGGGGTCGCGGGCCGAGGCCGCCGTGGCGCCGCTCGGAGGGCCGTCCCGGCGGTATACCCGGGAGCGCGCCGATGTGCTTGCGGTACCCTGAGCCCATGCGAACCGTGCGCCTGCTCCTTAGCCGGCCGCGCTGACCAGGACCGGCTGCGCCCTCGGGCGGTGCCGGAGTCGGCGTGGCGTCCCCTCCTGCGAGGGGCTTTTTTGTTTTCCGCCCCCGGCCCCGACCCGGGCGGGGTCCCACCGGCCGGGCGCCCGCACGGTTCGCCCACCGACATCGATGGAGCTTGAAGGACCATGAGCGAGACGACCCCTGCGTCCGGCGCGTCCGAGACCGCGACCGAGCCGTTCCGGTACAGCGCCGCGCTGGCGGCCGAGATCGAGTCCCGCTGGCAGGACATCTGGGAGAAGGAGGGCACCTTCCACGCCCCCAACCCCACCGGTGCGCTGGCCGACCCGTCGGCCGGTGACGTCGCCGCGAGGCCGCACAGCTTCATCATGGACATGTTCCCGTACCCCTCGGGCGCGGGCCTGCACGTCGGCCACCCGCTGGGCTACATCGCCACCGACGTCTTCGCCCGCTACCAGCGGATGACCGGCCACAACGTGCTGCACACGCTGGGCTACGACGCCTTCGGCCTGCCCGCCGAGCAGTACGCGGTGCAGACCGGCACCCACCCGCGGGTCTCCACCGAGGCCAACATCGCCAACATGCGCCAGCAGCTGCGCCGGCTGGGCCTGGGCCACGACCCGCGCCGCTCGATCTCCACGATCGACCCGGACTACTACCGCTGGACCCAGTGGATCTTCCTGCAGATCTTCAACTCCTGGTACGACGACACCGCCCGCAAGGCCCGGCCGATCACCGAGCTGATCGCCGCCTTCGAGTCCGGTGAGCGGCAGACCCCGGACGGCCGCCCGTGGGCGTCGCTGTCCGCCGCCGAGCGCGACGAGACGCTGGGCGAGTACCGCCTGGCGTACGCCAAGGAGGTGCCGGTCAACTGGTGCCCCGGCCTGGGCACCGTGCTGGCCAACGAGGAGGTCACCGCGGACGGCCGCTCCGAGCGCGGCAACTTCCCGGTGTTCAAGTCCAACCTGCGCCAGTGGATGATGCGCATCACCGCGTACTCCGACCGCCTGATCGAGGACCTGGACCTGCTGGACTGGCCCGAGGCCATCAAGCTGCAGCAGCGCAACTGGATCGGCCGCTCCGAAGGCGCCCGGGTGGACTTCGCGGTCGGCTCCGGCGAGCCGATCACCGTCTTCACCACCCGCCCCGACACCCTGTTCGGCGCCACCTACATGGTGCTGGCCCCCGAGCACGGCCTGGTCGACTCGATCGTCCCCGCCGCCTGGCCGCAGGACGTGCCCGCCGAGTGGACCGGCGGTGCCGCCACCCCCGCCGAGGCCGTCGCCGCCTACCGCGCCACGGCCGCCGCCAAGTCGGACGTCGAGCGCCAGGTCGACGCCAAGGTCAAGACCGGCGTCTTCACCGGCGCCTACGCGACCAACCCGGTCAGCGGCGCGTCCGTCCCGGTCTTCATCGCCGACTACGTCCTGATGGGCTACGGCACCGGCGCCATCATGGCCGTCCCCGCCCACGACCACCGTGACTTCGCCTTCGCCCGCGCCTTCGCCCTGCCGATGCGCTGCGTCGTCGAGCCGACGGACGGTCGCGGCCAGGACCCGGCACAGTGGGACGACGCCTTCGACACCTACGACTCCGTCATCGTCGGCTCCGCCCGCGAGGAAGGCGACCTGTCGCTGGACGGCCTGAGCGTCGTCGACGCCAAGGCCCGCGCCACCGCCTGGCTGGCCGAGCGCGGCATCGGCGAGGGCACCGTCAACTACCGTCTGCGCGACTGGCTGTTCAGCCGCCAGCGGTACTGGGGCGAGCCCTTCCCGATCGTCTACGACGAGGACGGCGTCATGCACGCCCTGCCCGAGTCGATGCTGCCGGTCGAGGTCCCCGAGGTCGACGACTACTCGCCGCGCACCTACGACGCCTTCGACTCCAGCTCCTCGCCCGAGACCCCGCTGTCCCGCAACGAGGCCTGGGTCAACGTCGAGCTGGACCTGGGCGACGGACCGAAGAAGTACCGCCGCGAGACCAACACCATGCCCAACTGGGCGGGTTCGTGCTGGTACGAGCTGCGCTACGTCGACCCGGCGAACTCCTCCGCGGTCGTCGACCCGGCCAACGAGCAGTACTGGCTGGGCCCCACCGAGACCAAGCCCGCCGGCGGCGCCGACCTGTACGTCGGCGGTGCCGAGCACGCCGTCCTGCACCTGCTGTACGCGCGCTTCTGGCACAAGGTGCTGCACGACCTGGGCCACGTCTCGTCCGTCGAGCCGTTCCACAAGCTGTTCAACCAGGGCATGATCACCGCCGACGTCTACCGCGACGAGCGCGGCTTCCCGGTGCCCGCCGCCGAGGTCGAGGAGCGCGACGGCCAGTACTCCTGGCAGGGCGAGCCGGTCAAGCGCGAAGCCGGGAAGATGGGCAAGTCCCTGAAGAACGCCGTCGCGCCCGACGACATCGCCGACGAGTACGGCGCCGACACGCTGCGCCTGTACGAGATGTCGATGGGCCCGCTGGACGTCTCCCGCCCGTGGGACACCCGCGCCGTCGTCGGTTCGTACCGCTTCCTGCAGCGACTGTGGCGCAACGTCGTCTCGGAGACCACCGGCGAGCTGGTCGTCACCGACGAGGCCCCGGACGAGGCCACGCTGCGCGCCCTGCACAAGGCCATCGACGGCATCCGCGGCGACATGGCCGGGCTGCGCTTCAACACGGCCGTCGCCAAGGCCATCGAGCTGAACAACTACCTGGTCAAGCGCGGCTCGACGCCGCGGGCGGTGGCCGAGCAGCTGGTGCTGATGGTCGCGCCGCTGGCCCCGCACGTCGCCGAGGAGCTGTGGCGCCGCCTGGGCCACGGCGAGTCGCTGGCGCACACCGACTACCCGGTCGCCGACCCGGCGTACGTGGTGGACGAGACGGTGACCTGCGTGGTGCAGATCAAGGGCAAGGTGAAGGCCCGGCTGGAGGTCGCTCCGAGCATCTCGGACGCCGAGCTGGAGGCGCTGGCGCTGGCGGAGCCGGCGGTCGTCGCGGCGATCGGCGGCGCGGAGGTGCGCAAGGTGATCGCGCGGGCCCCGAAGCTGGTGAACATCGTCACCGGCTGACACCGGCCGTAACCGACCGGGCGGGCGTCCTTCGGGGCGCCCGCCCGGTGCTTTCGGGCGGGGTGGTCTCGGACTGATGCTGTCGGACTGATGCTCTCGGGCGGGGTGTTCTCGGTGCGTGCTTCGGCGCTCCGTGGGTGCGGTGCGGTTCCGTGACTGCGATGCGGCGTCGGACGGGCCCGGGCCCTCGGGGAGATCCCGGATCTGACCCTGATCTCCGGCCGCCGGGCCCGTTCGGGCCGCCCCGGCGAGCGATCCGGCGCTACCTTGGAACCCATGGCGATGCGGCCCGCGTTGGGCGCGGTGGGGGCCGAAACGGCGGCGGAAGGTGGCGCGCGATGGACGTGTTCGGCGTGATGATCGGCTTGGTCCTGCTCATCGGGATCGCGGTGGTCGCCATGGCGGTGGTCGGCACGGTCAAAGCGGCCAAGGCCGTCGGCGTGAAGATCGAGAAGCACGAGGCCAACGCCCGCCGTGCCGTCGAGACCGCCACCCTCAAGGCGAAGACGTACACCAGGATCGGCCCGCCCGCGCAGATCGCCACCGTCCGGCTCGGCCTGCGGACCTCGCTCGACGGCACCCGGCAGGTGCTGGAGGGCGGACTCGAACAGGACGGTCAGCTCAGCGAGTCGCTCGCCCTGCTGACCCGGCTCGACGCCCACGCTGCCGAGCTCGACGGCGAGCTGCGGATGCTCGAACGCGAGCCGGACACCGCGCGGATCGCCGCCAAGCTGCCGGAGCTCCGGGAGCGGGCCGAGCGGATCACGCACGCGGCGGAGACCATGCGCTGGGCCGCACAGGACCGGATGCACCGGTTCGCGGACGACGAACTGCGCCGGCTCGGCCAGGAGTGCGAGAGCGAGGCCGGGGCGCTGCGGCACTGGGACGGCGTGGGACCCGGTTCCGCGGGCCCGGCGGCGGGGTCCGGTGCGGGTACCGGCGCCGGCGCGCGGCCCGGGTCGCGGCCGGGTGCGGGGGCCGGTTCGGGGGCTGGGGGACAGGCTCGGGCGGGGCTGACGGACGGGAAGAGCCGTCCGAGCGCCGAGGAACTGCTGGGTCTCGCCGACCCGCTGGCCAAGCTGGCGCAGCGGCTGCGGAAGCCGTCGACGGGATCCTCGGCGGGCTGACCCGCTCCCCGTCTCCGGCCGGGACCGGTCGCCGGTCGTCGGTCGCCGGGCGTGCAGCGGCGCGTCGAGGGTACGTCGAGAACGCGTCGCGGGCATGTCGTGGCCGGGGCACGGCCCTTCGCCGACGGGCGCTGTCCTCGCGCACCAACGGGGAGTAACCTCCGCCTCATGCCCTCCGACCTCGCGCTTGTCACCGATTCCACGGCCTACCTGCCGCAGGAGGCCCTCGACCGGCACGGGATCACGGTGGTCCCGCTGAGCGTCGCGGTCGGTGACTCGGTCCTGAGCGAGGGCGTCGAGATCTCCCCGAAGGACGTTGCCGAGGCGCTGCGCGGCAAGCAGCGGGTGACCACCTCCCGGCCGAACCCGGAAACCTTCGCGGCGACCTACCGGGCGGCCGCCGAAGCCGGGGCGAAGGGGATCGTCTCCGTGCACATCTCGGGCGAGCTGTCCGGCACCGTCGAGGCGGCCCGACTGGCGGCCGCCGAGGCACCCGTACCGGTGCGGGTGGTGGACAGCCGGCTGGTCGGGATGGCGCTCGGGTACGGGGTGCTGGCGGCGGCCGAGGCGATCGCCGCGGGGCAGGGCCTCGCGGAGGCGGCCGAGGCGGCGGGCCGGCGTGCGGCGGACACCAGCGGGTTCTTCTACGTCGACACCCTGGAGCACCTGCGCCGCGGCGGGCGGATCGGGACGGCGCGGGCCCTGCTCGGGTCGGCGCTGGCGGTCAAGCCGCTGCTGCACCTGGACGGGGGGCGGATCGAGCCGCTGGAGAAGGTGCGGACGGCGTCGCGGGCGATCGCGCGGCTGGAGGAGATCGCGGTCGAGCGGTCGGGGGAGCGGGACGTCGACATCACCGTGCACCACCTGGCTGCCGAGGACCGGGCCGAACCGCTCGCGGAGCGGCTGCGGGCGCGGGTGCCGGGGCTGCGGGAGCTCTACGTCGGCGAGGTGGGGGCGGTGATCGGCGCGCACGTCGGGCCGGGGCTGCTCGCGGTGGTGGTCGCACCGCGCTGACGGGGGCGGCGGGCAGGTGGGGTGGTGTGGCCGACGGCGCGCGGGGCGTGGGGCCGGGGATCGGGGTTCGGGACGCGGGGCCGGGGATCGGTGACGGGGCATCCTCTGGTCAACTTCCGAGGGTCTCGATCACTCGTGTGAGTGACGTGCTTTGTCCACAACCCCCGGGTTATCCACAGGATTTCGGCAATTTCCGCATGTCCGCCGGAGGACTCCTACCGTCCTCGGCATGACGACCATGGGCCTGGGCGCGGCGAAGCGCCAGACGATCAACGAGACGGTGCGGCTGCGGATGGCGGCACTGCTGCCGGCGGGCGAAGCGCCGACGGACGGCGGCCGTGGCGCCGGAGGAGGCGGGGGAGGCTCCCCGGGGGCGGCCGAGGGCGCTGCCTCGACCGCGACGGGGGAGTGGCCTGCCACCGGGCCGCCGACGGGTGCGACGCCGTGGCCTCCGGGCGCGGACGGTCGAGCCCGTCCGGACCCCGTCATGGATCGGGACCCCGCCCCGGATCCACCGGATGCCGCGGCCCGCCCGCGCTTCGGTTCGTTCACTCCGGCCGTGGCGCTCGACCGGCGTGCGGTGGCCGGATTGGTCATCCTGCTGCTGTTCGCGGTCGGCTACGCCGTCCAGCACTTCTGGCTGGCCAGGCCGGAGACCGTCGCTGTTCCCGCGCTGGCAGCCGCCTCGGCGCATCAGGATCCGGACATGGCGGCATCCGTCGACGCAGCATCAGGGAGCGGGGTCGGTGCGGCCGGAGGCGGCCCTGCCGGTGCGGCAACCAGGGCCGGTGCCGGCGCCGAGAGCGGTGTCAGTGCGGCCGTCGTGGTCGACATCGGCGGACGGGTCCACGCCCCGGGGCTGCACACCCTGCCCGGCGGCTCGCGAGTGGCCGACGGCCTGCGGGCCGCAGGCGGCGTGCTGCCGGAGACGGACACCAGGAACCTCAACCTGGCCCGCTTCCTGACGGACGGTGAACAGCTGGTCGTCGGTGAGCAGCCCGCCGCACCCGCGCCGGCCGCCGGAACCGCCGGCGACGGCGGACCGCCGGGGCCCGCCGTACCCCGGCCGGCAGTCAGCCTCAACCGCGCCACCCTCGAACAGTTGGACACCCTCCCCGGCGTCGGTCCGACCCTTGCCCAGCGCATCCTGGCCTACCGCACGTCGCACGGCTCCTTCCGCTCCGTCGACCAGCTCCGGCAGGTCAGCGGCATCGGGGCCCGTACGTACGCCGAACTCAGGCCGCTGCTCACCCTCTGACGCATCCGCCGCCCGCTCGTCCGCTCGTCCGCTCGTCCGTCCGTCCCGCTCACTCCGAAGGGAGGTGCCGCCCTGTCCACCACCGCATCGATCCCGCATGCCCACCCCTCCGGCACCGACTTCCGACTGCTGTTGCCCGCCGTCTCGGCCTGGGTGGTCACGGCGGCGCTCCTCGGCCTGGAGGCGAGGTACACGGCCCTCGTCCTCGCGACGGCGGGAGCCGCCGCGCTCGCGGCCGTCCTGCTGCTCGTCCGGCCGGGCGTCCTGCGCCGACAAGGGGCCGGGGTGACGCTCGCCGCCGTCCTGCTCACCGGAGCGGCGGCCGCGATCGCGACCCCGCTGCACACCGCCGACCTGCACCGGGGCCCGCTGCCCGAACTCGCCCGCGCGGCCGAACACACCGTGCCACGGTCGCCGGACGCTCCCGCCCGGGCGGTGGAGGTGGAGCTGACCATCGCGGGAGACCCCGAAGTCCGCACCTCCCGGGGCGGCACAACCGGTGGGCAGCCGCTGCTCACCGTGGACGCCCTGGCCGACCGGGTCACCCTCCTCCCGGACGGGCCGGCCACCCGGACGCGTACACCCGTGACCGTCCTGGTCCGAGGGGCCGACGGCGAGGCCTGGCAGCGGATGCTCCCGTCCCAACGGCTGTCCGTGGAGGTCGAAGTGCAGCCCACGGGCGAGGGCCACGACACCGAATCCGCGGCGCTCCTGGTCGTCCACGGCCCGCCCCGGCAGCTGGCACCGCCGAGCCTGCCCCAGCGGATCGCCGGACGACTGCGCGCCGGCCTGCGCACCGCCACCGACGGGCTCCCGCCGGATGCGCGCGGGCTGCTCCCGGGCCTGACCGTCGGCGACACCTCGCGGCTG
Source organism: Kitasatospora sp. NPDC059599 (assembly GCF_042735125.1). Taxonomy (NCBI): domain Bacteria; kingdom Bacillati; phylum Actinomycetota; class Actinomycetes; order Kitasatosporales; family Streptomycetaceae; genus Kitasatospora; species Kitasatospora sp. NPDC059599. Next base: position 24,413 of record NZ_JBHWCL010000138.1, read on the forward strand.
CCCGACGACCTCGAAGACGCGTTCCGGGCCACCGACCTGGTCCACCTGGTGGCGGTCAGCGGGGCCAACCTGGCCATCGTCCTCGGTGCGCTGCTGGGCGCACCCGGCCAGGCAGGCACCCCGGAACGGCGCGGGCTCGCACCCGTACTGGGGCTCCCCCTGCGGACCTGCGCCCTGCTCGGCACGGGGCTGACGCTGGCCTTCGTGACCGTGTGCCGCCCCGAGCCCAGTGTGCTGCGGGCAGCCGGGACGGGACTGATCGGCATGCTGGCCCTCGCCACCGGCCGGCCCCGTCAGGCGGTGCCCGCGCTCGCCGGGGCCGTCCTGGTACTGGTCCTGCTGGACCCGTTCCTGGCGCGCTCGTTCGGCTTCCTGCTCTCGGTGCTCGCCACGGCCGGGCTGCTCGTCCTCGGGCCGCACTGGGCCGAGGCCTTGCGGGCTCGGCGCTGGCCGCACCACCTCGCGGGCGCCGTCGCGGCGACGGCAGCCGCGCAGGCACTGTGCGCACCGGTGACGGTGGTGCTCTCCGGGCACATCAGCCTGGTCGGCATCCCGTGCAACCTACTGGCCGAGCCGGCGGTGGCCCCGGCGACCCTGCTCGGTTTCGGGGTGCTCGCCCTGCATCCGTTCCTCCCGGCCCTGGCCCGTCTGCTCGCAGTGCCGGCCGGGGTGCCGGCCGGCTGGCTCGCCCTGGTCGCTCGACGCGGAGCCGAGCTGCCGGGAGGCCAACTGTCGTGGCCAGGAGGCTGGTTCGGGACGGTCACGGTCGCGGTAGCGGTCCTGGCCGTCTGCTGGGTGGCGCCGCTCCTGCTGCCCCGGCACACGGCGCCCGGCATCCGGGCACCCGCCCGTCCGCGGCGCAGGGCGGTCCGGGCTCTGGTCACCGGTGCGCTGCTGGTGGTCCTGCTGGCGGTGCTGCTGCGCCCGCCGCAACTCAGCCGGATCGCCACCGGCTGGCCACCACCGGGGTGGCGCCTGGCGATGTGCGACGTCGGCCAGGGGGACATGTTGGCCCTTTCAGCCGGTGCGCCGGACAGTGCGGTGGTGATCGACGCCGGTCCGGATCCGAGCGCCGCCGACAGGTGCCTGCGCGACCTCGGCATCACGACCGTGCCCCTGCTGCTGTTGACGCACTTCCACGCCGACCATGTCGAGGGCGTACCAGGGGTGTTGCGAGGCCGCAAGGTCGGTGCGGTCGAGGGGACGACGTTGGACGAGCCGCCGGGCGAGGCGGCCCGGGCGGCGAGCTGGGCAGCCGGGGCCGGCGTTCCGCTGCTGCGGGCCGGCCGTGGCGAACGGCGGTCGATCGGAACGGAGTTGGCCTGGGACGTGGTGTGGCCCGTTCCCGGGTCGGACATCGAGGCGCCCGGCGCGAACAACGCAAGCGTCGCACTGATGGTGACACTGACAGGAGGACTACGGATGGCACTGCTCGGAGATCTCGAACCGCCGGCCCAGTCGGCCCTGTCGGGGCGACTGGGAAGGGTCGACGTCCTGAAGGTCGCGCATCACGGTTCGGCCCATCAGGACTGGGGTCTGACCGGTGCCCTGCGGCCCCGGCTGGCGCTCATCTCCTGCGGTGAGGGCAACGCGTACGGACACCCGTCCCCGAAGACGGTCGACCGGCTGCGCGCGCTCGGTGCGGCAGTGCTGCGGACCGACCTGGCGGGTGACATCGCGGTGACCGGCGACTCCCCGGCCACCCTCGGTGTATCCGTCCACCCGCAGCCCGGGCACGCGGCCCACCGGCCGCGTGCCCGGGCCTCGGCCGACTCAGCGGCCCCCACCCGTCCCGGACAGGCCCCCGGTGCACCGCGGGCCCCGCCCGGGTGAGGTCCGCTGTCCTCCTCCCAACCACCACGTGGGGAAGGGAAAGGGATAGGGAGTGGGGTTGGGAGGAAGCGTGGCGCTGCGGCGGCGGGCCGTGCTGGTGGCCGAGCGCAAGGACAGTTGACGCCGGTCCCCCTACCGGCAGCAGACCACCGACGAAAAGAGAACCACACGTGACCCCCCACCCCCGACTCCCCCTCCAGGCCGTCCTGTTCGACATGGACGGCACGCTCGTCGACACCGAGCGGCTGTGGTG
>NZ_JBHWCL010000139.1:0-26492 GCF_042735125.1 Kitasatospora sp. NPDC059599
CCACCCGACGACCCGTCTTGCCCGTACCACCCACCACCAGCACGACACCGGCATCCGTCGAAAGATCCACCACACCAGCCATCACGATCACCCTCGCTCGGAGTAGAACCAGTCGGACCGGCCGCACGCGTCCCGGATCCTGCGATCCGTTCGCGTCCGTCCTCGTGTCCACCAGTCAATGCCACTCCGGGCCGGCGAACCATAGCCTCCGCACTCAGCTCCATGCGCGAGCGTCTACGCCCTTGACACGCCCTCGCGCCGCCCCGCACGGACCCGGCCGTCCCGGGTCCGCGTTTCCTCCGCCCACCACCAGAACACACCCAAGCCACCATGAACCACCCGTCTCGACCGGGCTTCCAGCGGCTCTTGAGCGCCCGGCGGCGGTGGCGCCACCGCGCGGCGAAAACGGTGTGGCGGGCGGGCGCGCACGAGCGCTATGCTCCCGCCGATGACCACTCACGCTGATCACAGAATGGGGGTCCCGTCCGCGAAGAGTGAGTGCTGATGCTCACTCCCACCGCGAACGGGAACGACTCCCGACTCCACTTCTGGCGGCGCGTACGCGAGTACGCCGTGCCGCCCACCATGATCGAAACCGCCACCGCCCGCCGTCTGGCCGGGGACTGGTCCGGGGCCTGTGCCGCCGCCAACGTCGAGGTCGACTTCCGCCTCGGGGACGTCGCACGCGCCCACGGCCGGGAGCTCGCCGACCGACTGCGCGCCGATCTCCGGTGCCTCGCACCGGACTTGCTGCGCTGGCACCTGCCGAGATCCGCACCCGACGGGCTGCTGCGGCCCGGGCTCACCATGCCCCTGGCCCGCTACCCGGGCGAGCGTCCGGTGTCCCTGGTGGTCCGCACGCCGCCCGCCTGGGCGGAGTACGGCCAGCGGATCGCCCTGGCACTCTGGGACGGCTCCGGCGGCGACGGACGGTCCCCGCACCCGCATCCGCACCCCAGTCGCCGGTTCCGCTACGACCTGCACCGGCACCTCTGGGACGCCGGGCGCAGCGGGGAACTGGCCGAACGGACCGGCCCCGGAACGTCGACCGGCACGTCAACCGGCCTGGTGGACAACGGAGTCGGCGGCCCGACGCTGCGCCGCGCCGTCGACCGGTGGGCCGCCGAGGCCGCGCTGCTGCGGCGTGCCGACGCACACCCCGACGGGCCCGTCGTCGTCCGGCTCGAACGCCGGCGACGCCTGCTCCTCGGGCCGGACGGCCGCACGACGGACGCCACCGGGGACACCTCGGCGCTGCCCCTGCTGCCCGACGCCGCGACCTGGGCCCCGCCCGACGTCGACCTGCTGCGCACCGGCGCGATCGCGCCGGACCGGCTGCACCCGCTGGTGGCCGCCGCGCTGGCACCCGGGCACCCGTCCCGGGCGGACCCGCGCGATCCGCCCCGGTCCCAGCGGCTGGTGGACTGCCGAGGGGCGCGGCACCGGATCGGCCTGGTCGACGGGGTGCTCACCCCGCTCGACCACGATCCGGCCGAACTGCGCCGCGAGGAGCTGCTCACCGCCCTCTCGGGCACCCCGCTGCCCTGCCTGCGCGCGATCGACCTGGCACACCTCCGCCCGAACGCGCTGGACGGTGTCCGCGAGCGGCTGGACCACGGCGACACCGCCGGGGCACTGGCCGTGGTCGAGGACCTGCTCGGCCGGGAGGCGGTGCTGCGTGACGGACCACTGCGGGACGAACTGCGGGCGGCCGCGGAGCGGCGGATCGCCTACGGCCTCTACCGGGCCGGGCTGACCGCGCCCGGGCCCGCCGGCGTCCCGTTCCGCCGCCCGCGCCCGCCCCACGCACGCCCCTCCCGGGTCTCCCGCTCCGCCCGCCTCGCCGACCTCTGTCGCGCCTTCTACCCCTGAGGCCGTCACCGGCCGCCGACGTCCGCCACCGAACGTCGGCCACCGAACACTGCACGCTGAACGACCGTCCGTACCTGACCACTTGAGGTGATCACCCATGCCCGTTTCCATGCCTGTTTCCATGCCCGCACCCGCCACCGACCCCCGCCCCGAGGCCACCCGCCCCGAGGCCCGCCCCGACATCGCCCACCTCGACTCCGCCCGCCCCGACATCGCCCACCTCGACTCCGCCCGCCTCGACGTCGCCCGCCGGCTGCTCGACCTGCTCGGCGACACCACCACCGAACCCCGCGCCGACCCCCAGCTGGAAGCCCTCACCCTGGCCGTCGCCGCCGACCTGCCCGTCCTGCTCTGGGGCGAGCCGGGCATCGGCAAGACCGCCGCGCTCAACCAGCTCGCCGAAACCCTGGAACTGCCGCTGACCACGGTGATCGCCAGTGTCCACGAGCCCTCCGACTTCTCCGGGCTGCCCATCCTCGGCGACGACCCGGCGCAGCAGGGCGTACCGATGGCCCCGCCGGACTGGGCGGTGCGACTGGTGCGGGCCGGCCGCGGACTGCTGTTCCTGGACGAGCTGTCCACCGCGCCTCCCGCCGTCCAGGCCGCACTGCTCCGGCTGGTCCTGGAACGGCGCATCGGAACGCTCCGGCTGCCCCCCGGCGTACGGATCGTGGCCGCCGCCAACCCGCGGTCGTCGGCGGCCGACGGCTGGGAGCTGAGCCCGCCACTGGCCAACCGCTTCGTCCACCTGCAGTGGGTGCACGACCACGAGGTGGTGGTGCGAGGCCTCGGCGGCGTCTGGCCGGTCGCCACCCTGCCGCGGCTCGACCCGCTGGCGCTGCCGGAGGCCGTCGCGCTCGCCCGGCGCGCGGTGTGCGGGCTGCTGACCGCCCGCCCCGAACTGGTGCACCGGCTGCCCACCACCGAGACCCGGCGCGGCGGCGCCTGGCCGTCACCGCGCAGCTGGGACATGACGCTGCGGCTGGTCGCCTTCGCGACCGCCGCCGGCGCCTCCCGCGAGGTGCTGTCGCTGCTGGTCCGCGGGACCGTCGGGGACGGCCCGGGCCTGGAGCTGATGGCGAGCATGGACCGGATGGACCTGCCCGACCCGGAGGACCTGCTCGCCGACCCGGCGGGCGCGGAACTGCCCGAACGCGGGGACCTGCGCCAGGCCGTGCTGGACGGGGTGGTCGCGGCCGTGCGCAACCGGCCGGACCGGCAGCGCTGGGATTCGGCCTGGGCTCTGCTCGCCCGGGCCATGGAGACCGGCGCCCCGGACCTGCTGGTCGTCCCGGCCACCACGCTGGCCTCGCTGCGCCGGGAGGACTGGGACGTACCGGAGTCGATCGAGCGGCTCGCCCCGGCGCTGGCGCTCTCCCGCCGCGCCGACGTCGCCGCCGCCCGGGTCGCGGCGAAGGCGGGCCGATGAGCGCGGCCGTCACGCCCGGCCCCACAGCGCCGGGCCTCGCAGCGCCGGGCCCCGCAAAGCCGGGCCTCGGGAAGCCGTACGCCCGGAACCCGGACCCCGCTGAGCCGAACCGCGGAAAGCCGGGCAGCGGAGGTCCGGTTCCCGCGAAGCCGGATACCCGGTATCCGGTCCCCGGGAATCTGGACCTGGAGAAGCTCTACGCCGCCCGCCTGCAGGCCGTCCGGGCCCGGCCGTACCTGGCGACCGCCCTGTTCGCGCTCCACCTGGTGGAGTCGCGGGAGGTACCGACCATGGCGGTGGACCGCTACTGGCGCTGCTACGCCTCACCGGTCTTCGTCGACCGCACCCCGGTGGAGGAACTCGCCGGCGTCTGGGTCCACGAGGTGTCCCACCTCCTGCGCGACCACCACCGGCGCGGCACCCGGATCGCCCGCGAACTCGGCCTGGAGGGCCCGGCCGCGCAGCTGCGGACGAACATCGCCGCCGACTGCGAGATCAACGACGACGTGTACGGGGACGGTCTGGTGCGGCCGTCCGGGGCACTGCGGCCCGACAGCCTGCAGCTGCCCGAGGGACTGCTCATGGAGGAGTACCTGCGGCGGTACCGGTTCCACCCGCGGACCCTGGACGCGGCCTGGCTGGACTGCGGCAGCGGCGCCGACGGCACGGACCGACCCTGGGAGCTGGGCCCCGGCGGCGCCCACGGGCTGAACGCGCAGGAACGCGACGCCGTCCGCTTCCGGGTCGCCGAGGGCCTCCGGGGCCGGCCCGGCAGCGCCCCGGCGGGCTGGCGGCGCTGGGCCGAGGAGGCCTTCCACCCGCCGCAGCCCTGGCGGCAGTTGCTGGGCGCGGCGGTGCGCTCGGCGGTCGCCGGGCCGGGTGCGGGCGAGGACTACAGCTACGGCCGCCCGGCCCGCCGCTCGGCCGGGGTGCCGGGCGTGCTGTTGCCGAGCCTGCGGCGGAGGCCGCCCCGGGTGGCGGTGGTCATCGACACCTCCGGGTCGGTCTCGGACGACGAGCTGGGCAGCGCGCTGCTGGAGGTCGCGGCGATCGGCCGGGCGGTCGGCGGCCGCCGGGACCAGGTCAGCGTGGTCCCCTGCGACGCGGCCGCCCAGGCCGTCCACCGGCTCTGCACGTCGGCGGGCATTCCGCTCCTCGGCGGTGGCGGCACCGACCTGCGCACCGGTTTCCGCGCCGCCCTGCGGTCCGGCCCCCGTCCGGACGTCGTGGTGGTCCTGACCGACGGCCAGACCCCGTGGCCGTCGGTCCCGCCGCCGTGCCGCACGGTCGTCGGCCTCTTCCCCCGGCCCACCAGGTACGACGAGGACGACCCGGACTACCGCCCGGAAACCCCGCCGGACTGGGCACGGGTGGTCACCATCGGGTGAGCACGGCCGCCCGGCGAGGGCTCGACGGGCTGGACGGGCTGGACGGGCTGGACGGGCTCGACGGGCTGGACGGGCTGGACGGGCTGGACGGGCTGGACGGGCTCGACGGGCTCGACGGGCTGGACGGGCTGGACGGGCTGGACGGGCGGTGTGGACGCGCCGCTTCACCCGGGCGGTCGGCCGGCAGCGAGGACGTCGGGGAGGCCCACGGCGGGGCAGCCCGGCAGGTCCGTCGGCGTGCGGTCAAGGAGGCGCGGTGAGCCGGGCGCCGGTCGTGTCTGCGGGCCCGGCGCATGCACCACGGGCTGGATGCCCGGTCGGCCGCACCGGCACCGGGTTCCGCTCCGACGTGTCCGGCCGGTGAGGTCCGGAGCGTCCCGGGGCGGCGGCGACCGCGCAGGGTGCGGCCGCCGGGGCGGCCGGGCGGAGGGGTCCGCTGCCCGGGGACCCCTCCGCCCGGGGCGGGCTCAGCCGACCATCGCCGCGAGCACGCTGCGCCAGTCCTCGCCCGGTTCCGGCGTGAGCGGGCCGGCCAGCGCTTCGGCCCGGTAGCGCCAGGGGCGGCGCAGTTCCTCGTCGGCGTCGGGGCCGACGACGAGCGGGCTCGCGGAGCCGAGCAGCCGGACCAGCTCGGCGGTGAAGTCCGCCCAGGAGACGTGTCCGCTCACCGCGTTGACGACGCGCCCGGCCGCCGGGTGGTCCGGCGCGGCGCAGACGGCGAGCGCCCGGGCGAGGGCGGCGGCGTGGACCCAGGAGGCTCCGTACCAGTCGTCGGCGGCCGGGAGTGCGATCGGCCGGCCGGCCAGGGCGGCCTGGTAGAGGGCGCCGGTGGAGCCCCAGCGGAGCTGGTCGCGCAGGCGGTGGTGCGGGCCCCAGACGATCGGGGCGCGCACCGACGTGGCCGGGCCGCGACCGCCGGCGGCGGCCTCGAACAGGATCCGCTCGCAGTCCAGCTTGGCCTGCCCGTACGGGGTGACCGCCTCGCCGCTCGGGCTGCCCTCGACGACCTCGGTGCCGGCCGGGCGGCCGTACGCGTCGATGCTGCTGACGAAGACGAACGGGCCGCCCTGCCAGCCGTCCACCAGGGTGCGCATCGCGGCGAGGTCGGTGGCGTGGTCGGTGAAGGTGCAGGCGGAGTGGATGACGGCGTCCACGCCTTCGACGGCGCGGCGCAGACTGTCCAGGTCGGCGAGGTCGCCCTCGGCCACCTCGGCGCCGTGCAGGGCGGGCAGGTGCGCGGACTCGGGCCGGACCAGGGTGCGGACCGGCCTGCCCTGGGCCATCAGCTCCTGCAGGACCGCCGCGCCGACCCCGCCGGTGGCGCCGGTGAGCAGGACGGTGCCGGTGCGGGTGCGGGTACGGGTGCTCGGACGGGCGCCGGTCCGGGTGAGGGCGGTGCGGCGCTCGTCCGCGCGGGTGGCGAGCACGGCGGCGAGGGCGCGCGGGGTGCGCTGCTCCAGGATGTCGAGGCCGGTGAGCGGCAGCCCGGTGCGGGTGCGCAGCCGTTCGGCGAGTTGGACGGCGACCAGGGAGTGACCGCCGAGGGCGAAGAAGTCGCCGTCGGCGGGCGGGGTGGTGCCCAGGAACTCGCCGAAGGCCTCCCGGACGTCGTCCACCGGTCCGTCCCCGTGCGGGCCGTCCGGGGCGGGCCCGTGCGGCGCGGCGCCGGGTAGCGGGCCCGGGTCGGGGGTGCCGTCGGGGTGGCGGGGGATCCGGTCCACCAGCGTGACCGCGAGCGGGAGTTCGCCGGCCGGGACCCGCCCGCGCAGGGCGGCCCGCAGCTGGGCGCCGTTCGGGGCGACCGGCCCGCGGACCACCGCGTAGGCGAGCGGCGGGCCGTCGGCGCGCTCGATCACGGCCGCCTCGACGACCCCCGGTTCGGCCGACAGGGCGGCCGCCACCGGGTGTTCGGCGGCGACCAGGAGCCGGCCCGGCAGCTCGGACAGGCGCGGGTCGGTCTCCCCCGCGACGGCCGTGAGCAGGGCGGCGAACGCGTCGAGCAGCTGCCCGGCGGTCGACTCGTCGAGCACGTCCCGGTCGTGCTGCACCAGGCAGCGCGGCGCCGGGCCGTCCTCCAGGAGCAGCGCCAGGCCGAACTTGGCGAGCCCCAGGTCGAGTTCCACGTTCGTGGAGTCGAGGCCCGGCAGCGTCAGCGGCGCAACGGGCTGGACGAGATCGCAGGTGACCGAGAGCAGCGGGGTGCCGTCGGCGCTCCGGGCGGCCGCTCCGAGCCGCTCGACCACGAGGTCGAACGGCACGTCGTGGTGCTGCTGGGCGTCGAGCAGTGCGCCGCGGACCTCCGTCAGGAGTTCCGCGAACGACCGGTCCCCGGCCGGACCGGTCCGTACGGCGAGCGTGTTGACCGCGAGGCCGACGGTGTGTCGCAGGTCGGGCCGGGCCCGGTGGCCGCTGGCACAGCCGAGGACGAGGTCGTCCTGCCCGGAGGCGGTCCGCAGGGTGGCGAACGCGGCGGCCAGGACGACGGTGAACAGGGTCGCGCCGTGCCGGGCGCCGAGTGCGCGCAGGCCGTCGACGACGGCGGGGGCCAGCGGGGCGGCGTGCAGCACGGCCCGGCGCTCGCGGGCGCCGGTCGGGGCTGGCCGCAGCAGGGCCGGCGGGCGGGCGCCGGCCAGCCGGGCGGCGAGGGTGTCGGCGGCCGCCGTCAGCTCGGCGTCCCGGGCGCGCTCCTGGCGGGCGTAGTCGGCGTAGGCGGGCCCGGGCGGCGGGAGTTGCGGCGCCACGCCGTCGCGCGCGGCGGCGTAGAGCGCCGCGAGGTCGGCGGCGAGGACGGGCAGCGAGCCGCCGTCGACGGCGATGTGGTGGATCGTCAGCACCAGCGTGTGGTCCTGCGGCCCGTGCCGCAGCAGCAGGGCGCGCAGCACCGGTCCGGTGGCGAGGTCGAACGGGCGGGCGGCCTCGGCGGCGAGCTGCTCGGTGGCCGCCGTGTCCGTCTTCGCGTCGACGACCGGTAGCGGCACCGGGGTGACCGGGTCGGCCTGCTGGTACGGCTGTCCGCCCCGGCGCGGGTAGCGGGTCCGCAGGACGGCGTGCCGCTCGGTGAGGCCGGTGACCGCCGCGGCGAGGGCGACCCGGTCGAGCGGGCCGCGCAGCCGGGCGGCGATCGGGACGTTGTAGAGGGCGCCACCCTGGCCGAGGTGGTCCATCAGCCACATCCGCTGCTGGGCGTGCGAGAGCGGGGCCGGGCCGTCGGCCTCGGCCGGGCGCTGCGGCTTCGCCGGGGTGGCACTGCGCCGGCTGCGGGCGCGGCGCAGCAGGTCGGCCTGGTCGACGGCGGTCATCGGACGCCTCCCGGGCCGGCGACAGCGGTCGGGGCGGCGGCGGTCGGGGCGACGGCGGCGGTCGGGGCGGTTGCCACGTCCGGGCCTCCTTGGCTGTCCGGGCCATCCGGGCCGTCCGGGCCGTCGGCGGCCTGCAGCGCCCGTTCGAGCAGGTCCGCCTGCCCGGCGACGGTGGGGTGGCCGAGGAAGTCGGCGAGCGAGAGTTCGACCCCGAGGTCCTCGCGCAGGTCGTCGACGACCCACATGGCGAGCAGCGAGTGCCCGCCCTCGGCGAGGAAGTCGGCGGCCGGGTCGGTGATCGGGCGTTCCAGCGCCCGGCTCCAGGCTTCGGCGACGACCTGCTGGATCGGGGTGAGCACACCGCCCCCGGCGGGGCGCTGCCCGACGGGGGCGTCGGCGGCCAGGGCCCGCCGGTCCACCTTCCCGGAGCCGGTCAGCGGCAGCGCGTCGAGCACGGTCCATGCGGTGGGCACCAGGTGCGCGGGCAGCCGCTCGGCGAGCCGGTCGCGCAGCGTCCCGGCGGCCGGGCCGGCGCCGTCGGCGAGGACCAGGCAGGCGGTGAGGGCGGCATCGGGCTGTCCGGCGTGGCGGACCACGACCGCCGCCTCCGCGACCTCGGGCAGCCGGAGCAGGGCGTGTTCGACCTCGCCCGGTTCGATCCGGAAGCCGCGCAGCTTGACCTGCTCGTCCGTCCTGCCGTGGAACTCCAGTGTTCCGTCAGGGAGTTGGCGGACCAGGTCGCCGCTGCGGTAGGCGCGGCCGACGTCCGGCAGCTCGCGGAAGCGCTCGGCGGTCAGCTCGGGCCGGTTGAGGTAGCCCAGGGCGAGGCGGTCGCCGGCGATCCACAGCTCGCCGACCGTGCCCGGCGCCACCGGCGCCAGCTGCTCGTCCAGGACCAGGGCGCGGGCGCCGCCGAACGTGCGGCCGATCGGGATCGCACCGGCGCAGTCGGCCTGGGTGACCCAGTGCAGGGTGGTGAAGGTGGTGGCCTCGGTCGGTCCGTAGACGTTGACCAGTTCGAGCCACGGGAAGGCGCGCAGCACCGCGCCGGCGTGCTCGGGCGAGAGCACCTCGCCGCCGACCGCCAGGGTGCGCAGCACCCCGAAGATCCGCGACTGCCGGGCGGCCAGGTGGTGGAAGAGCGCGCTGGTGAGGAGCAGGGTGGTGACTCCGAACCGCTCGACGTCGCGGCCGAGTTCCTCGGCGGTGGGCCGGTCGGCCGGGGAGACGGCGACGGCGGCGCCGCGGGCCAGCGGGGCCCACAGTTCGAAGGTGGAGGCGTCGAAGGTGACGGCGGAGTGGAACAGCACCCGGTCGCGAGGGCCGACCGCGATGGCGTCGGGGGCGGTGACCAGGTCGGCGACGGCGCCGTGCGGGACGACGACGCCCTTGGCCCGGCCGGTGGAGCCGGAGGTGTAGAACAGCAGGGCGGGCCCGGCCGGATCGGCGGCGTCCGGCGCCTCCGGCCCGGCGGCACCGGTGTCGTGCCCGGCAGCGTCGGCGTCGTAGCCGGTGTCGTGCCCGGTGATGTCGGTGCCGTGCTCGGTCAGGACGAGCGTCTGTTCCTCGGTGAGTCCGGCCTCGGCGAGCAGCGCCTTGTCACCGAGGACGAGCCCGACGCCGGCGTCGGAGGTCATCTCGACGATGCGCGGTCGGGGGTAGGCAGGGTCGAGCGGCAGGACGTGCCCGCCGGTGCGCCAGATCGCGAGCTGGGCGACGACCAGGCGGGTGGAGCGGGCGCAGAGCAGGCCGACGGCGTTGCCGGGCCCGATCCCCCGGGCGGCCAGCACGGAGGCCAACCGGCCCGCGGCGTCGACGAGTTCGCGGTAGGTGAGGACGGTGGAGCCGTCGGTCACGGCGAGCGCGTTCGGCTGCCGTTCGGCCTGCCGGGCGATCAGCGCGGGCAGGGTCGCGGTGGTCATGATGGTTCCCTTCCGGGCGCCCCGGCGGTACGGGCCGGGGCGCCCCAGTGCGGAGGTGCGGGGAGGTCAGGCGGTCGCGGTCAGGGCGGCCGTCCGCTCCTCGACCAGTCGGGCGACGGCCCGCAGGTCCGGCTGGCGCAGCACCAGGGGTGCGCGCAGCCGGATCCCGTACTCGCTCTCCAGCGCCTCCAGCAGTCGGGCGGCGGCCAGCGAGTTCCCGCCGGACGCCAGGAAGTTGTCGGTGGGCCCGAGGTCGGCGCGGCCGATCAGCTCGCGGCACAGCTTCAGCACGACGCGTTCGACGGGGGTGTCGCCCTCCTCGCCCGCGGGCTCGGACGGCTCGGCGGCCAGCAGCGCCCGGCGGTCCACCTTGCCGTTGGCGTCCAGCGGGTAGCGGTCCACCAGCCGGACGGCCGACGGCACCGCCTGCTCGGGCAGCCAGGGCCGGACGGCGTCGAGCAGCCGTGCCGGGTCGACGCCGGAGTCCGCGCCCGCCCCGGTGCCGTCCCCGGCCCCGTCCTCGGTCTGGACGAAGGCGAGCAGCCGGACGCCGCCGGCCGGCGCCTGCTCGGCCGCGACCACCGCCCGGCGCACCCGCGGGTCGCGCTCGAACGCGGCCTCGACCTCGGCCGGTTCGATCCGCACGCCGCTGACCTTGACCTGGTCGTCCAGCCGGCCGTGGAACTCCAGCACCCCGTCGGGGCGCATGACGACCCGGTCGCCCGTGCGGTAGACCCGGTCGGTGCCGTCCACGCCTTCGGGCGCGTCGACGAAGCGGCGGGCGGTCAGCTCGGGGTCGAGGTACCCGGCGGCGAGGCCGCGGCCGCCGATCCGCAGTTCGCCGGCGACGCCGTGCGGCACCGGCCGGCCGTCCTCGTCGGTGACCAGCACGACCGCGCCCGGGATCGGCAGCCCGATCGGCGGGGCGCCGTCGCCGTGGTCGATGCCGGGCGCCATGGTGTGCACGGTGGTGGTGACGGTGGCCTCGGCCGGGCCGTAGGCGTTGTGGACGGTCGCGGTGACGTCCGGCCCGGGGGCGCGGCGCAGCCGGTCACCGCCGACGGTGAGGTGGCGCAGCGCGAGCCCGGTGGGCCAGGGGCGGTTCAGCACCGGCTCGGCGAGCGGGGTGGGCAGCACGGACACGGTGACGTCGGCGTCACGCCACCAGTCGGTGAGCGCCCCGGGGTCCCAGCGGACGGCTTCGGGGGCGATGACCAGGGCGGCGCCGGAGGTGAGGCCGGCCCACAGCTCCATCAGGTGCGGGTCGAAGGCGACGCCGATCAGCAGGCTGTGCCGTTCGCCGGGGCCGAGGCCGGTCAGGTCGCGGTACCACTGCAGCAGCGCGCCGAGGGCGGGCTCGGTGACGGCGACGGCCTTCGGGGTGCCGGTGGAGCCGGAGGTGAGCACCGCGTAGTGGGTGCCGGCCGGGACGACCGCCTGCTCGCCGGACGTGAGCGCGGCGACCGCGCCCCCGGTGGGCAGGTCCAGTGCCAACTGCTCGCCGCCGGGCGGCAGCAGGTCCGGTTCGCCGACCAGGCAGGCCGGGCGCAGCTGTTCGGCGACGGCGCGCAGCCGGCGCTCGCCGGGGCGCGGGCCGAGCGGCAGGTGGACGGCGCCGAGCTTGGCGGCGGCCAGGGTGACGGCCACCAGCGACACCGAGTGGCCGAGGCAGACCCCGAGCAGGTCGCCCGGGCCGACCTTGCCGCGCAGGGCCTCGGCGGTTCTGTCGGCGAGGCGGTCGAGTTCGGCGTAGCTGTAGGTGTGCTCGCCGTCGATCAGGGCGGGGGCGTCCGGGGTGCGGTGCGCCCAGCCGGTGAACAGGTCGAGGACCGCGCCGTCCTGGTGCGGACGGCCGTACCCGATGCTCCGGATGTCCGTGGTCTGGGATTCCATCGTCGTCTCCAAAGTCATGACGAACCGTCAGTTCAGGCCCATGGAACGGGCGATGATCACCTTCTGGACCTCGGAGGTCCCTTCGATGATCGTGGTCATCCGCACGTAGCGGTACAGGAACTCCAGCGGGTGGCCGCGCACCCAGCCGGTGGCTCCGTGCACCTGGAGCGAGCGGTCGACCGCGCGGACGGCGGTCTCGGAGGCGGTCAGCTTGGCGAGCGCGGCGTTCTCGGGCGACTCGGTGCCCTCGTCGACCAGCCGGGCGCAGGCGAGGGTGAGCAGCTTGGAGGCCTCGACCTCGGCGCGGGTGGAGACCAGGTGCTCCTGGACGTGCTGGTACTCGCCGATCACCCGGCCGAAGGCGCGCCGGTCCTTGGCGTACTCGACGCCGACGCGCAGGGCGTACTCGGCGATGCCGTTGCACATCGCGGCGACCACCAGACGGCCGCGGGAGAGGCTGTCCATGGCGAGGGCGGTGGCCGCGCCGACGCCCTCCTCGCCGCCGATCACGGCCTCCGGACCGACGGTGACCCCGTCGAGCAGCAGCTCGAACAGCGGCTCGCCGGACATGCCCTCGTAGCGCTGGCCGATCCGCAGCCCGGGCTGGTCCATCGGCAGCACGAAGGCGGTGGACCCGGTGGTGGGGCCGGCGCCGTCGCCGAGGTCGGTGGCGGCGACGACCAGCGCGAGCCCGGCGTGCTCGGCGTTGCTGACGAAGGTCTTGCGCCCGTTCAGCACCCACCGGTCGCCGTCGCGCACGGCGGTGGTGGTGAGGCGGAAGGCGTCGGAGCCGGCGTGCGGCTCGGTGAGGGCGAGGCAGCGGGTCTGCTCGCCGCGCACCAGCGGGATCAGGTGGCGCTCGACCTGCTCCGGGGTGCCGTTGCGCAGCAGCGGGCTGGGGCCGTCGGAGCCGGCCAGCGCGTACGGCGCGAGGACGCAGCCGCTGCGCCCGGCGGCGTGGTGCAGCAGGACGACGGCGGTGAAGGGCATGCCGGAGCCGCCGAGCTCCTCGGGGTAGTCGCCCGCGTAGAAGCCGAGTGCGGCGGAGCGCTTGCGGACGTAGGTGCGCAGGTCGCCCGGCACCTGGTCGGCGGTTTCGGGCAACTCGGCGGCCAGCGGGACGAGTTCGCGGCGGATGAAGCTCTCGAAGGCCTCCACGAGTTCGCGGTGGCCGGCTTCCAGGACGGCGGAGGGGGCGGTCACGTCTACGCTGCCTTTCAGTTCTGGCCGGTCAGGGCGCGGGCCTGGTCGGCCAGCACGGCGTGGCGGAACAGGGTGCGCAGCGGGGGGCGGCTGCCGAGGTGCGGTTCCAGCTGGGCGGCGAGCTGCGCGGCGAGCAGCGAGTGGCCGCCGACCTCGAAGAAGTGCGAGTCCGCGGTGAAGCGGTCGTGGCCGAGCACCTCGCGCCAGGCCGCGGCGATCAGCTCCTGTCCGGGGTCGGCGAAGGCGCTCGGCGCGGTGGTCTCCTCGGTGGCCGCCTCGGCGGCCTCGTCCGCCAGCCGGGCGAGGGCGGCACGGTCGGGCTTGCCGCCGGGCAGGGTCGGCATCGCGGCGACGGCGGTCCAGCTCGCCGGGACGAGTCCGCCGGGCAGCCGGCGGGCGAGCGCCTCGTGCAGGGCGGCCTGGTCGGGGCGGTCGGCGCCTTCCAGGAAGCCGACCAGGCGCGGCCCGGTCATCGGGTCGGTGTGCAGCACCACCGCGCAGGAGCGGCCGCCGAGTTCGGCGGAGGCCGCGGCCTCGATCTCCTCCAGCTCGATCCGGTGGCCGCGCAGCTTCACCTGGTTGTCGGCGCGGCCGAGGAAGCACAGCCGGCCGTCCAGGTCGCGGTAGCCGCGGTCGCCGGTGCGGTAGACCCGGGCGCCGCCGAGCGTGGGGACGGTGACGAAGCGGGCGGCGGTCGGCTCCGGCAGGCCGGGGTAGCCGTCGGCCAGCATCGTTCCGCCGACGACGAGTTCGCCGACGCAACCGGCCGGGAGCGGGCGCAGCGTGTCGTCGAGGACGTGCATCCGCACGCCGTCCAGTTCGGTGCCGAGCGGGATCTCACCGTCCGCGTCGACGTCGGCGGCGGTGACCCGGTGCACGGTGGAGGTGACGGTGGCCTCGGTGACGCCGTAGGCGTTCAGCACGGTGGTGGCCTCGGTCAGGTCGGCGAGCGCCCGGGCGGGCAGGCGCTCGCCGCCGAGGACGAGCAGCCGGGGCGTCCAGCGGCCGTCGCGCAGCGCCTCGCGCAGGTCCTCGCGGACGGCGAGCAGGTAGCTGGTCGGCAGGTTGGCGACGGTGACGCCGCGGGCGGCGAGGACGGCCACCAGCTCGGGGCCGGTGGGCACCTCGCGCTGCGGCACGACCAGGGCGGCGCCGACGGCGAGGGCCGGCAGCACCTCCTCCAGCGCCACGTCGAAGGACGGCCGGGCGAACAGCAGCACCCGGTCGGCGGAGGTGAGTCCGTAGCGGGCGCCGATCGCGGCGACGTACCCGGCGAGCGCCTCGCGGCCGACCTGCACGGGCTTGGGCACACCGGTGGAGCCGGAGGTGTGGATCAGGTAGGCGGCGCCGTCCAGGACGGCGGCGGGCTCGGCCTTCGGGAACGCCGGGCCGTCCAGCAGCGCGGGGGTGACGCCCTCGGCGGGCAGGGCGAGGGCGCTCTGCCGGGTCGCCAGGACGAGCGCCGGGCTCAGCCGCTCCAGCAGCAGGCCGAGCCGGGCGGCCGGGTCCTCGGTGGACAGCGGCGCGTAGACGGCGCCGTGGCGCAGGCAGGCGAGCAGCGCGACCACGCTGTCCGCGCCGCGCGGCAGGACGGTGGCCACCGGCTGGCCCGGCGTGACTCCGGCGGCACGCAGGCGCTCGACCAACTCGGTGACGCGGCGGTCGAGTTCGCCGTAGCTGATCCGCTCGGTGCCGGCCAGCAGGGCGAGCGCGGTCGGGTCGTGGGCGGCGGCCGGGTCGAGCAGCGCCGGGGCGCCGGCGGACAGGGCGGTCGCGGCGCCCTCGGAGGTGGCAGCCTCGGACGCGGGGGCTTCAGACGCCCCGGCCTCGGACGCGGGGGCCAGTTCGGCGATCGGTGCCTGCGGCCGGTCGAGGTAGCAGCGCAGCAGCTCCAGCAGCCGCTCGGACAGCAGCACGGCGTCGGACTCCCGGAACAGGTCCGCGTCGTAGTCCCAGACCAGGGTCATCCCGGCGACGCCGTGCTTCTCGCCGACCACCCGGCGGTCGTCGGGCAGCAGCACCAGGTCGAGGTCGAAGCGGGTGGTGCCGGTGTTGAAGCCCTCGTACAGCGAGACCTCCAGTCCGGGCGCCTGGACGTCGGGCAGTGCCGCGTCGTGGGCGCTGAACATCACGTTCCACAGCGGGTTGTCGGCTCCGCTGGTGTGCAGGCCGAGGCGGCGGGTCAGCTCCTGCACCGGCAGGTCCTGGTACGGCAGCGCGCGCATCAGGACGTCGGTGACCTCGTCCACGGCCTCGGTGCCGGGCGCCTGCGGGTCGAGCCGCAGCCGCAGCGGGACGGTGTTGACGAACATGCCGACGGTGCCCTCGAAGCCCTCGGGGCGGTTTCCGACGGCGGTGCCGACCACGACCTCGCGGTGCCCGCTGTGCCGGCGCAGCATCTCGGCGAGCAGCGCGAGCAGGGTGCTGAACGGGGTGTGGCCGTCGGCCTTGCTGCGCTCGCGCAGCCGCTCGGCGAGGTCGGCACCGATCGACTGGCGCAGCTGGCCACCCCGGTGGCGGCGCTCGGCACCCGGCCGGGCCAGCCCGGGAAGGGTGACCTCACGCGGCGCGTCGGCCAGTTCCCTGGTCCAGAAGTCGAGTGCCCGCTCGCGGGAGACGTCGGCGGCGGAGCGCGCGTGCTCCTCGTACGAGGGCGCGGTGGGCAGCTCGTACGACTCGCCGAGGACCCGGGCGCGGTAGACGGTGAACAGGTCGCGCAGCAGGATCGCGAAGGAGTGGCCGTCGTGCACGAGGTGGTGTTCGACGTGGATCAGCCGGTGGTGGTCCTCGGCGATCCTGACCAGGTGCCAGCGCAGCACCGGCGCCCGCTCGGTGTCCACCGGCTCCTCGGCCTCGGCGGCCAGCAGGCGCCGGAAGGCGGCCTCCGGGTCGTCCTCGCCGGTGTAGTCGCTGTGGCGCAGCTCGGGCTGACACCCCTCGGCGACCCGCTGGCCGGGCAGGCCCTCCGCCCGGGGCACCAACTCCAGCCGCAGGCCCGGGTGGTGGTCCAGGACGGCGGCGAGGCCGGCGTGCAGCGCCTCGCGGTCGAGGGTGCCCCACAGGTCGAGGACGGCGGTGAAGTTGTAGGCGCGGCTACCCGGCAGCATCTGTTCGTGCAGCCAGACGATCTCCTGCGACGGAGAGAGTGCGAACATGGTCGGTTCCCTTGTGTGGTGGGCGTGTCGGCACTGCGGTGGCCGGGGACGGGCGTGGGGTGGTCCCGCTCCGGCCGGAGGACCGGAGCGCACCGGGATGACGGTGCGGCCCGGAGTCCGGGCGTCCGCACGGGCGGGCCGCTCGGGGCTCGCGCGTACGGGCGCGGCGGATCCGGCGAGGCGGATCCGGTGTGGGAGTTCAGGCCCGCGGGGTGGGGCGCGGGGCCGTCCGGCCCGGGGCCCGCTCGGGGCGGGCCCGTCGGGGAGGGCGTTCGGGTCGTTCGGGTCGTTCGGGTCGGGGCGGGCGCGGCCGGGGGCCGCTGCGGTCAGCCGCGGTCGTCCGTGCCGGCCGTACCGGCCGTACCCGGCCGGGCGTGCAGGTGCCGGCGCAGCACGGCGAGCAGGTCGTCGAAGGCGGCGCGGGCGTCGGCCTCGGCGAAGCGGTCGCTGTCCCAGGCCAGCCGGACCAGCAGGTCGTCGCCGTGCGAGGCGGAGACGGCCAGCGGGGCGGCGAGCGGGCGGCCGGCCAGGTGGGTCTCCCGGCCGGGTGTGCCGCCGAGCACCAGCGGCGGGCGGCGGTGCAGGTCCTCCAGGGTGAGCATGGCGTCCAGGTCGCCCGTCCAGGGCGCCCCGGCGGTGCGGGCCGCGCGGACCACCTCGTCGAACGGGGTTCCGGCGTGGTCGAGGTCGTCCCACCACGCGTCGGCGAGGACCTCCGGATCGTCCGTGGCGGCCGCACCGGCCGGGTGCACCAGGGTGTTGAGGAAGCAGCCGAGTACGGCGGGCGCACCGGGCGGCCGACCGCCCCACGGGTAGCCGAGCGCGAGCTGTCCTCCCCCGGCGGGCGCGCCGGACGCCCCCGGTGTCCGGTGCAGCCGGTGCGCGGCGACCCCGACGGCGTCCAGCAGGGCCGGGAAGACGGCGCTGCGGGCGGCGCCGCCGGCGGCCGGCAGCCGCTCGGCGAGCATCCCGGTGGACGTGGCCGCGCCACCGCCCGTCCCGGTCAGGCCGCCGAGCCGACGGCCCCAGTGGGCCTGCGCGGCGGGTCCGCCGGCGGCGTCCTCCGCGGCGAGCTGGAGTTCGACGGCCTGCCGGTAGTCGGCGAGGGCCTGCGGAGCGGGCCCGGCTGCCGGCGGTTCGCCCCGGCGGTACGCCTCGTCCTTCTCGTACGCCTCGGTCAGTTCGGCGGTCAGCACCCCGAGGGACTGCTCGTCGCAGGCCGCGTGGTCCAGCGCGAGGGCGAGCAGTTCCTCGTCGCCGTCCGGCTCCCCGGCGACCAGCAGGCGCAGCGCCGGCCCGTCGGCGGGCCAGTCCAGCAGGGCCGCGCGCAGCGCCTCGCGGGCCGTGCCGCCGGGGGCGACGGTGATCCGGGCGGCCTCGGCGGAGGGGCCGCCGACCCGCAGGACGGGTGTGCCGCGCACGGTCGCGAATCCGCCGCACAGGGCCGGGTGCCGGGCGGCGACGGTGGCCGCGGCACGGGCCAGCCGCTCCTGGTCGAGGGTGCCGCGCGGGTAGGCGAAGAACAGCGGGACGACGTCGGAGCGGCTCTGCGGCGCGAGTCGGCGGCTGATCAGGAACCGCCGTTGGGCTCCGGTCAGCGGGAGCAGTTCCACCGGGGACGCGGCGGCGGCGGAACGGTACCGGGCGAGGTAGGCGGAGGTGATGCTGGCGTGCACGGGAACGGTCTCCGGTTTCCGGTCGCGGCTCGGCAGGTGTGGGGTCGGTCAGGAGGTGGTGGGGCTCGTGGCGGGCTCCGCGGCGGCGGTCGGCCCGTCGGCGCCCTCGGCAGTGGTGGCTCCGGCGGTGGCTCCGATGGTGGCTCCGACGGATTCGGCCGCGGCGGGGCCGGCTGCGGTGGCCCGAACCGTGGCCCGCCCGTCGGTGTCCCCGTCGGCGGCCGGTTCCCCGGCAGCCGGCGCGCCGCCGCCCGGCAGGTCACGCATCCGTCGCAGCGGTGACAGCAGCAGCGGCACCGGCACGAGCAGGAACCCGACCGCGCAGAGCCACAGCGCGGCACGCGGCCCGGCGGCGTCGGCGACGATCCCGCCGCCCAGCGCGCCGATCGGCAGCGTGCCCCACACCAGGAAGCGCATGGTGGCGTTCATCCGGCCGAGCAGCTCGGGCGGGCAGACGCTCTGCCGGAAGCTGACCTGGGCGACGTTGTAGGCGACCGCGCCGAACAGCACCACACCGGACGCGAGGCCGAACAGCACCACGCCCGCGCCGCCGCCGGACAGCGGCCACAGCACCGCGAACGGCGCCGTCACGACGGTGGACAGCCAGATCAGCCGGGCCTGCCCGACCCACCGCGCCAGGTGGCCGGCGCACAGCGCGCCCGCCAGCCCGCCGACGGCGGAGGTCGACAGCAACACGCCGATGGCTCCCGGCGCCAGGTCGAGCACCCGCACCCAGAAGACTGTCTGCACGGCCATCAGCACGGCGGCGAACAGGTTGGACACGGCGGTGGCGGTCGCGATCGCCCGTAGCAGCGGGTGTCCCAGCACGAACCGGACGCCCTCGGCCACCTCGGCGCGCAGCGAGCGCCCGGGTTCGGGCTCCGGCAGCTGCTCCTCGACCCGGATCCGGGTGAGCAGCAGCGCGGAGAGCAGGTAGCCGCAGGCGTCGGCGACGATGGCGAGCGGCGCGCCGAGCAGTTGGACGAGCCCACCGCCGAGGCCGGGGCCGGCGATCTGCGCCGAGGAGCGGACGGTCTCCAGCGCGCCGTTCCCGCCGACCAGTTGCTCGCGCGGCAGGACGGCGGGCAGGAAGGACTGGTGGGCGACGTCGAAGAACACCGTCGCCACCCCCGTGACCAGTGCCACCAGGTAGAGCTGCAACATGGTCAGCGCCCCGAGCGCCGCCGCCGGCGGGATCGATCCCACCGCCAGACAGCGCACGACGTCGGCGCGGATCAGTACCGGAAGCTTGCGCATCCGGTCCAGCCAGGCGCCGGCGGGCAGGCCGACCAGCAGGAAGGCCGCGGTCTCGGCGGCGGTCAGCAGACCCACCTCGAACGGGGTGGCGTCCAGCACCACCACCGCCACCAAGGGCAGGGCGACCAGGGTGACCTGACTGCCCGTCTGGGCCGCCGCGGCTCCGGTCAACAGGAGCCGGAAGTCGCGGTGGCCGAGCAGACGGGCCTGGCGGGGGTGAGGCTTCTCGTTCATCGGTTCGACTTTCTGTCACCCCTTCGACACGGGGCAAGCACCGGGTCCGTTTCCGGACGAACCGCCGGTCGGCCGGATCCCGCCACTCCCCCGACCACCCCTTGCGCGCCTCTTACGGCCCCTTATGGGCCGACCGCACCGTCCGCGCCGCCGGTCGGCCAAGGCGCCACCGGCCGGGCGTCACCCGGGCCGCCGCCGGCGCCACCCGTCCATTTCACCGTCCGATATTCGGACGTCACTTTTCCGGCCACCGGACGACACCAGTCAACTTGGCCGGATCCCGTGGAGTGCAGCCCGACCGTCACCTCATCGTGATATCGGCGTGACCATCCGTGGCCGTCGAACTGACCCAGGGGGCGCCACCCGGACCGCCGCCCCGGGCGAGCCGTCGCGCCGACCCCTCACCCGCCCGCCCGACGGGTGATCGCCAGCACCGCCATGTCGTCGTCCCGCGGCCCGCCGGTCCACCGCGCCACGTCCGCGACCAACGCGTCCAGCACCTCGCCCGGCCCGGCGAACGGACCCAGCGAGGCCAGCCCGAGCACCGGGTCGTAGAACTCCCCCGCCGCGTCCCGGGCCTCGGTCACCCCGTCGGTCACCAGCAGCAGCGTGCACCCGGCCGGGAACGGCCGGACCTCCGACGCGGGCCGCGCGATCCCCAGCCCGCCCATCCCCAGCGGCAGTCCCGGATCGGCCGCGTCCAGGCGCCGCACCGCCGGCCCGCCGCCGCGCGCGGAAGCGCCGGGGTCCCGCGGGACCGGGCCGGGGCCCAGCAGGTACGGTCCGGGGTGCCCGCAGTCGAGCGTGCGCACCGTCCCCTCCCCCGGCGGGAACTCGACCAGCAGCGCCGTGATGAACCCCTCCATCCGCAGCTCCTCGCTCAGCTGATCGGCCTCCCGGAGCAGGGAGTCCTCCAGCGCGTCCGCGAGCCCCGCCAGGTCCGGCACCCGGTGCGAGTCCTCCCGGAAAGCGCCCAGGAGCACCGAGACCGCCCCCACCGCGTGCAGCCCCTTGCCCCGCACGTCCGCGATCAGCGCGCGCACGCCGTACGGGGTCACCTGCAGCGCGTAGGCGTCCCCGCCGATCAGCGCCTCGTCCTGGGCCGCGTGGTACGAGGCCGCGACCGACAGCTCCCCCACCCGGGCGGGCGGCTCGGGCAGCACCGCCCGCTGCGCCGCCTCCGCGACCGACCGCATCCGCTCCAGCCGCCGCCCGTGCCGGGCCACCACGCGGTTCACCCCGATCCCGAGCAGGGCGGCGAAGGTCGTGTTCACCAGCTCCAGGTAGCCGTTGCCCGTCCCGATCGAGCCGTCCCTGGCGGAGAGCACCAGGATCCCGGTCACGATCGCCACCGCGACCGCGACGGTGTCCCGCAGGGGCAGCAGCGCCCCGGACAGCACGGCGGCGGCCGCCAGCATCGGATCGCCCCAGTAGTCCGCCGGGTCCAGCGAGTTCCAGACCAGCCCGCCGACGATCAACAACCACGGCGCGACCCGCACGTACGGCGGCCACTGCACGGACCTCGGGGGCATCGGCGACCTGGCTTCCGTCTCACCACCATCCGGAAGAACGTCTTCCGATCGTAGTCACGGGGCCCCGGAGCTCGCACGACGACCGCCCGACCGCCCGACCGCCCGACGTCCTGACCGCGTGACCGACCGCACCGACCGCACCCGGCGACCACACCCGCCCGTACCCGGCGACCGGGGCCCGACCGGGCCGCCACCGGGCGCCGAGCGCCGAGCGCCGAGCACCCGTCGGGCTCCCCCGCCGGTACGAGGCGAAGCCGCCCCGCTCAGCCGTCCCGGGTGAAGCGCCCCGCACCCGGCCCGGTGAGCAGTCCCTCCGGCACCCGGCGCCCGTAGGCGACCAGCAACAGGTGCTCGGCCTTCCCCTCCACTGCGAGCGGTCCCCGCCCGTACGACCACGCGGTGTCCGTCGCCCGCAGCGCGACACCGTCCAGGCGCGCCCCGAAGAACCGCAGGGTGCGGGGCGAGACGCCGGCCAGCAGGGCGTCGGCGCGCGCCACCGGCAGCCGCCCCGGCAGGCCGAGCGCGACGGTGATGTCGAGGCCGTGCACGACGTCGTGCGCAAGCGCCGCGATCCGGCCGCCGACCGGCGGGCGCCACGGGTGGTCGGCGTGGTCGGACAGCGCGGCCGCCAGGTCACGCTCGGTCATGGCGGCGGCGTCGCGGCGGGCGATCCGGTCGGCCATCCGGTGGACGCGGCCGCCGGAGCGTGCGAGTTCGAGGAGCGTGCGCGCCGTCGAATGCCGGAAGCCGGTGCTCATGTGCGCGGCGACCTCCCGCACCCGCCAGCCACCGCACAGCGAAGGCGAGTTCCACTGCTCCGGGGTGAAGGCGGCGAACACGTCGGCGAGTTCACGGCGCTCGGCCGCGATCTGCTGACGGATCCACTCGGTCAGCCCGGTGTCCTGGTCCTTCGGCACGGTTCCCATGCGTCCAGCCTGCGGCCGGAACCGCACACCCGTCCAAGACCGGCTGGTTCTGCCACCTATGATCAGGAGTCATGGAACTGCGGCAGCTCCAGTACTTCGTCACCGTCGCCCAGCACGGCAGCTTCACCCGGGCGGCACAGCTGCTGCACCTGACCCAGCCCGGAGTCAGCTCCCAGATCCGGCAGCTGGAGCGCGAGCTGGGCCACCGGCTGCTCGACCGCTCGGGCCGCACCGTGCGCCTCACCCCGGCGGGCGAGGCCGTGCTCCCGCATGCCCGGGCGGCGCTCGCCTCCGCGTCGGCGGTCCGGCAGACCGCCCAGGAGTTCGACGGACTGCGGCGCGGACACGTACGACTGGGCATGGTCGCCGGGGCGGCGTTCACCCCGCCGCCCGGACTGGGTACGTTCCCCGGGCTCGCCACCACCCTCGCCGCGTTCCGCCAGGACCACCCCGGCATCGACTTCTCCCTGGCCGAGGACTCCACCGCGGCGATGATCGCCGCGCTGCGCGACGGACGACTGGACCTCGCCGTGATCGGACTGCCCGCCGCCGCGAGCGGACACGAGGGCGACGACGGCTGGACGACACTGGCCGGAATCGCCCTGCACACCGTACTGGAGATGCCGCTCGTCGCGGCCTGCCCCGAACAGCACCCGCTCGCCGCCGCCCCGGCCCGCGCCGCCGCCCCCACCGGCACCGCCGGCACCGGCACCGCCGGCGCGCACGGTTCCCCGCACGCCGCCGGCCGGGGCGACCCGCTCCCCGTCGCCGCACTGGCCGGTCACGCCCTGGTCAGCACCCCGCGCGGCACCGGGATGCGCACCGCGCTGGAGCGCGCCCTGGCCGAGACCGGGACGAGCCCGGCCATCGGCGTCGAGGCGGCCGCGCCACCGCAGCTGGCCGAACTCGCCGCGCACGGACTGGGTGTGGCCGTCCTGCCGGACCCGGGTGCCGTCCCCGGGCTGAGGGTCCGCCCGCTGGCCGACCCCGTCCCGCTGGTGCGGATAGCGCTGGCCTGGCCGGGCGGCCGGCCCCTCACGCCACCGACCGCCGCCCTGGTCGCCCACCTGCGGACGGCCTACCCGGGCCCGGCGGCCCCCCGGTCCGCGGGTGCCGGCGGCGTCGCGTTCGACACCGCGACCGCAGCGGCCGTCGCCGCCGCCCCGTCGGGGACGTGCAGGAGCGCAGCCGCGCCGGCGACGGCTTCCCGGTCGAGCGGGAAGTAGCCTTGCGGCGGCGTGGTGTCGGTGCGGGTCCGGCCTCCGGCGGGCAGCACCGGTTCCGTCAACTCCCACCTTTCGAAGCGCTGTTGCAGGGACGCCTCGTACGTTCCGGCCGCCGGCTCGCCCAGCCCGATCGCCTCGCTGCGCCCCAGGCTCCCGGCGACGAAGGTGTATCGCTCGCCGAGCAGCGCGCCGACGATCCGCCCCGCACCGTTCCAGCCGCAGGCCAGTTCCCCCGACTCCCAGGCGCTCGGATTCCGCTGCAGGTGCTGGTTGTGCGAGAAGACCAGGGTCGGTCCGCGCCGCGCTTCGAGGTCGCGGATGTCGAGGAGGTTCTGCGCCATCAGCGCATCCCGCAGTCCGATCAGCCCGCTCAACCGCTCGCCCGGGGTGAGGCCCGGGACCGCCGACTGCGCGTGGTAGCGCAGCAGCCCGATGCCCGCGGTCAGCCACGTCCTGGCCCTGGACCACTCGGCGCGGGAGGTCGCCGCTATCAACTCCGGTGCCCGCGCGTGGAGTCGGACGAGGAGGTCGTCGGCGGCGCAGCGCAGCCGCGCCGCCTCGGCGGTGGCACCGGGCGACTGCGCCGGGTCCAGCACCGCCTCGGCCCGGCTCCAGCGCTCGTCCGCGCCGGCCGGTCCGGCGATGTCGGGTGCAGCCGTATCCGGGTCGGGTTCGACGCCGGACCGGAGACCGGTTCGCAGGTAGTCGCGGGCATGCTCCAGGTAGCGGCGCGGGCTGGGGGCGCTGTAGTTCTCGGTCGGGGCGTCGAAGCCGTGGAAGGACAACTGCTCACCGGGTGCTCGGTCGCGGTTGAACTCGCGCATCCAGACGACGAGTTCACGGTTGGCGCCGTGCTCTCCGAAGCCGTGCGAGAAGCCCCCGGCCATCGCGGCGTCCAGGGAGCCCACGCCCTCCCGGACGTAGTCGTCCACCGTGAGCGCGGCCACCCGGTCGGTTTCCAGGGCGATCGACCGGAAGCCCCGGTCGACCAGCCCGGCGAACAGTTCGTTGCGGACCCACCCGAAGGCCGGTTCCTGGTGCGTCGGCTCGCCGAGGCCCAGCAACTCGCACATCGGGGTGACGAAGTCGTGAATGTCCTGACTCATGAGCCTCAAGCGTATCCTTGAAAGAACGGTTGAGACTTTGCCCGCACCAGCCCGCAGACTGCCGCGATCACGGCCACGGAAGTCTCAAACGGGCCCGAACGGAAGACGACAGTTGCGCCCCTCCGACCTCGCACGCGAACACGGCATCTCGACCCAGGCGGTCCGCAACTACGAGCGCGACGGCTGTCTCCCGCCCGCCGGCCGCACCCCCACCGGCTACCGGATCTACACCGAGCGGCACGCCGCCGCCCTGCGCGCCTACCTCGCCCTCGTCACGGCCTGCGGGCACACGACCGCCGGCCTCGTCATGACCGGAGTCCACACCGACCGCCTCGACCGGGCCCTGACCGCCCTCGACCGCGGGCACGCCCAACTGCTGCGCGACCGGGAGACCCTCGCCGCCGTCCGGGAGGCCGTCGGCCACCTCACCGCGGCACCGGCCGCCTCCTCCTCCACCCCCGCCACGCCGGGGACCGCGCCGAACCGCCCGACACCGACCGGCGCCCTCGCCATTGGCGACGTCGCCCGCCGCCTCGGCATCACCCCCGCGACCGTGCGCACCTGGGAGGTCGCCGGCATCCTCGCCCCGGCCCGTGACCGCGCCACCGGGCACCGCGTGTACGACCCGGCCGACGTCCGCGACGCCGAACTCGCCCACCTGCTGCGGCGGGGCGGCTACCGCCTGGACCACATCGCCACCGTGGTGGGACAGGTCCGCACCGCGGGCGGCACCGAGGAACTGGCCGCCGCCCTCGACGGCTGGCAGCACCGCCTCACCGCCCGGGGCCTCGCCATGCTCACCGCCGCCGCCCGCCTCGACGACTACCTGACCCTGCGCTCCGCACCCCGAACCGCTTGACCTCAAGCGGACTTGAGGGGGCAGGATCATCCCCATGACCACCGAAGCAAACCGCACCGAAATGACTCCTGCTCAGACCACACACACCGTGAGCACGGGCCCCGAAGCCGCCGACGCCGACATCCGCGCCATCGAGGAGGTCGTGGCCGCCGTCGAACGCGCCCAGCGCGCCAAGGATCCCGACGCGTTCCTCGCCCTGTTCCACCCCGAGGCCATCTGGACCACGGCCCACGGCAAGGTCCTCATCGGCCTCGACGCCATCGCCGAGTTCACCCGCGCCGTCCTGCCCGCCGCGACCTGGGACGGCCGAGTCACCTACGAGCCCGCCCACATCGGCTTCCTGCGGCCCGACGTGGCGGCCGTCAAGGTCCGCCAGGTCTACGAGGCACCGGCCGACGACCCGACGGGCGGCTCGGAAGGCGCCCCGCTCTACATCATGACCAAGCAGGACGACGGCCGGTGGCTGCTGCACGCCTGCCAGAACACCGAGGTGAAGACCGGCCGGTAGCGCCCCGTCAGGCACGGCGGCGGGATCCGGGCGGCCCCCGACCGGGAGACGGCCCGCACCCGCAGCCAGCGACCGGTGGAGCACGAGCCCGACGTCGCCCGGGTCGCTCGGCGGACTCGACAGGCTCGGCGGACTCGACAGGCTCGATGCTCTCGACGGGCTCGACCGGTCAGGTCACCGGGTCGGCCCGGGTCGGCCCGGGGCTTCGGATGACCGGGTGGACAGCTGGATCCGGTCGACGAGTTCACTCCATGTCCGCGCGACCGTCGCCCATGGTGGCACCTCCGCCGGGGGGCGCTCGTCACCCAGTCCGCCGATGAACAGGTGTCGGTGGGTGACCGTGTCCAGATGGCCGAGGACGTCGAGGCGGTCGTCCACGAAGTGGGTGACCGCCAGCCGCTTGCAGACCGGTCCCTTGTCCGCGCGCTCCCGGACGAAGTGCACGTTCTCCGCCGGGACACCGGTACGGAGGAAGAACTCGTGGTGATGCAGCCACGCCCGGGTCCTACCGGCCACCTTGGGCCCCGCCTTGGACACGAGGTGCACCCGCCCCTCGAAGGGCTCCGCCACCAGTCGGGCGAGGGCCTCGAACACGCCGTCCACGGCCGGGGTCAGCAGGGGCTGGGAGCCGAAGAACGAGGTGTCCTCTCCGGCGGCGATCCGGTCGACGATCACTCCGCCGACGTCCACCCCGAGCGTCGGGGGTGCCTGACGGGATCCCGGTCCTCGGTAGGGGGCAGGTCCGCCGGGTGACAGCCGCTGTTTCCTGGCCCGCGCCATCACTCTCACCCCGTGTCACCGACGTCCTCGACAGTGCGGGAGCATGGCAGGTGCCCCCGCCCGGGGGCCAGTGAATTTCCGCCCTCCGTGTCCGGTTCCGGATTCGAGTCCGTGTCCGTGCACGTGGCCGCGGGGGCGCGCGGGCCGCCGGGCCCCCCCCCCGGTCAGGCGCCCCCGCCGGCCGCCCCCCCCCCCCGGGGCCCGGCCCCCCCGGCGGCCGCAACGCC